>JAFKFF010000096.1 GCA_017307315.1 Alphaproteobacteria bacterium | reverse complement strand
GTCGCCGGCGACGGCGTGCGCACCGTCGAGCAGCTGATCCGCGCCGATGCCCGTGCCGTCATCATGGCGGACACCTATCTGAAGCGCCATCGCGCCATCCGCGACCGCGTGCTTGCCGCGGGCGAGCGCCTGAAGCTGGTGGAAGCGGGCAATCCCTGCCAGGGCTGCATCTTCCGCGACGGGATGCATCTGTGGAGCGCGGCGCTGGAGGAGCGCATCGACCAGATATCCCGCAAGATGCCGGGCTTTTACATCGGTCGGTATGACGTGCGCTATGCCGCCGACGAAGATCTGATGCGGGGTGAAAATTTCAAGATCCTGGAACTGAACGGCGCCTCTTCCGAAGCCACCAGCATCTATGACGCGCGCAATTCGCTTTTCCGGGCCTATGCGATTCTTTTCCGGCAATGGGATCTGGTGTTCGCCATCGGCGCGGCCAACCGGCGGCTGGGCCATCGTCCCGCCGCGCTCGCCCTGCTGCGGGAAGAGTGGAAGAAATATCAGCAGCTCAGCGCCTGCTATCCTCTGGCCGATTGACGTTCCGATGTGCACGGTTTCGTTTCTGCCGGGGCGCTCCGGCTTCCTGCTGGCGATGAACCGCGACGAAAAGAAGACGCGCCCGCGCGCGCTTGCGCCCCGCCGCCGCTGGACCGGCACGCACAATGCCTTGTTTCCCAGCGAACCCGATGGCGGCACCTGGGTCGGGGTGAATGATATCGGCCTGACCTTGGCGCTGGTGAACTGGTACGCCAAGCCGCAGCGCGATCGCGCGCTTTGCGTCAGCCGCGGCATCATCGTGCCGCATCTGCTGGCGGCGGATGCGATGGGCGATATCGGCGCGATGCTGGCGGATCTGCCGCTGGGACGGATCAATCCCTTCCGCCTCATCGCCGCTTCGGCTGGCGAAAAGCGGTTGCGGGAATGGCGTTGGGACGGGGGCCTGCTTTCCGGCGGTTCGTTCCGTTGGGCGCGCCGTCACTGGTTCTCGTCGGGTTATGACGAAGCCCTGGTCGCCAAAAAGCGTGCGGCGGTGACGGCGGACACGTCGGCGTTGACGCCCGCCCGGTTGCGCCGACTGCATGCCGCGCATGCGCCGGAGCGTGGGGCTTTTTCCCTTTGCATGCATCGCGAGGATGCCGAGACGGTCAGCTATACCGAGGTCGCCGTGTCCGGAACGGGCGTCCGCATGCGCTATGCCGCCGGATCGCCTTGCCGCAAACCGCTGGGCGTGCCGCGCGCGCTGGCGTTCGCGCGCGGTTCGAATTCCTAGCCGCGATAGAAGACACGCCAGACTTTGCCTTTCTGGCTGTCGGTGATGAAGAGCGAACCATCGGGCGCCACCGCCACGCCATCGGGACGGGCCGCATAATCGTTCTGCGTCCTGATCGGCGCGGTGCCCGCGAAATTGTCGGCAAAGATTTCGAACTTGCCGGAGGCTTTGCCGTCGCTGCCGATGGGCTGAAACACCACCGCGCCCGGGCGCTGCTCGCCGGCGCGGTTCCATGAGCCGTGGAAGACGATGAAGGCGCCGCCTCGATAACGGGCCGGGAATTGCTTTGCGTCATAGAATTTCACGTCCACCGGCGCCCAATGGGCGGGGAAGCTTGCCGTCGGCAAAGTGAATTTGGCGCAGCGCGCCGCTTGCTTGCCGTCGCCGCCATATTCGGGATTGAGCAGAAGCTTCTGCTGGCGGTAGTCGAAATAACAATAGGGCCAGCCGAAATCCGCGCCCGGATCGGCGCGATACATCACTTCGGCGGGACCGTCATTGTTGTCCTCGGCGCTGAAATGCTCCGGATAAAGGACATCGATCTGGTCGCGATTGTTCATCACGGTATAGACCGCGCCATGCGCCCAGGCGACATCGGGCTCCTGGCGCAAGCCGGTGACGATGCGGCTGCCGTCTTCCTGCTTCTGATTCAACCGGGCGGCGCTGAACTTCCAGATGCCGCCATGCTTTTCCAGCAGCGGGCAGGGATCCTGGCCGGGCGAGCCCTTCAGGCGGTCGCGCACCTGGCAGGCGTTGGAGGGGCTTCCGACATTGACGTAGAAATTGCCCTTGTCGTCGAAGGCGATGGCTTTGTCGGCATGTTCGCGCGCGCTGTCGAAGCCGGAAACGACGATCTCCGGCTGGTCCTGCGGCACCAATTGGCCCGGCGTCATCTTGTAACGGACCACCTGGGTCGGCTGGGCGACATAGAGATAGCCTTCATGCAGCGCGATGCCGGTGGCGCTGCCATTGTCGGCAAGGCCGTCGCCGAATTTCTGCATGACGTCGAAATGGCCGTCGCCTTTGGAATCGTGCAACGCCACCAGCCCGCCGGGCTTGCCGCCGCTGGCGCGCAGGGCGACATAAAGATCGCCATTGGGTGCCGCCACGGCGTGGCGCGCATAACCCAATCCGTCAGCCACCGCCATGGCGCAGAAGCCCTGCGGCAGTTTCAGTCCGCCATTGTCGGCATCGCAGGCGGGCGCGGCCGATGCGGGCGCCGCCGCAAACCCGGCCGCCGTCAGGGCCAGGACCGAAGCCGCGATTTTCCATTTTTGCATGAGGGCCTCCTTTTTGCAGCACGATCAGGCGGCGGGCGGGATTTGGGTAACCACCGCCGGCGCCGCACCGAATGACACGAATGAAACCGCTCGAGGGCGCCATGAAAGCTCCGCGTCGACACGATCTATCGTTATATCGAATCGAATATCACGCATATTCTTCGCGCGCCAGTGATTCCGCCGAAGGACAGAAGGCTTCGTCCGCCATAATTGCACGAAGCGGGCGCGGCTGCGAAGATGAGAGCCGGCCGTCGCGGACGAATTGATCTTGTTGGCCTATCTGGGCGGCGTCCTCACCATCGTCAGCCCTTGCATCCTGCCCGTGCTGCCCTTCGTTTTCGCGCGGGGCAACCGGCCCTTCCTCACCGGCACCTTGCCCCTGCTGGCGGGCATGGCGGTGATGTTCGCGGCAGTGGCGTCTCTTGCGGCGGTCGGCGGCGGCTGGGCGGTGAGCGCCAACCAATATGGCCGTATCGCCGCGATGATCCTGCTGACCTTGTTCGCGCTGACTTTGCTGTCGCGTACCTTGGCGGATCATCTCACGCGCCCGCTGGTCGCGTTGGGCACCCGGTTGTCGGGAGATGCGTCCGGCAGCGGCGCCGGATCGTCCTTCCTGCTCGGCATTGCCACGGGTCTGTTATGGGCGCCTTGCGCCGGGCCGATCCTGGGCCTGGTGCTGACCGGCGCGGCCATCGGCGGCGCCAGCATCGGCACGACGTTGGTTCTGTTCGCCTATGCCGCAGGCGCGGCGACGTCCCTGGCGTTGGCGTTGCTGGTCGGCGGCCGGCTGTTCGCGGCGATGAAAGGCTCGCTGGGTGTGGGCGAGTGGGTCCGGCGCTTTCTGGGCGTCGCGGTGCTGGCAGGCGTGGCGGCCATCGCCTTCGGATTGGATACAGGTTTCCTGGCACGGGCTTCGCTCGCCAGCACGACGCGCCTGGAGCAGGGCCTGATCGACCGGCTTCGCCCCGCCAAGCCGGTGCAGACCGTCGCGGTGGCGGGCAGCGACCTTCCCGTCGAAGGCGTGATCCCGGAACTGAGCGGTGCCACCGGCTGGCTGAACACCAAGCCGCTGACGCGCGACGAACTGGCCGGCAAGGTCGTGCTGGTCGATTTCTGGACCTATTCCTGCATCAACTGCCTGCGCGCGCTTCCTTACGTCCGCGCCTGGGCGGCCAAATACAAGGATCACGGCCTGGTGGTGCTGGGCGTGCATGCGCCCGAATTCGCCTTCGAGAAGGATCCCGCCAATGTGGCGAAGGCGGTGAAGAGCCTGGGCGTCACCTATCCGGTGGCGCTCGATTCCAATCTCGCCATCTGGCAGGCCTTCAACAACCAATATTGGCCGGCGCATTATTTCATCGACGCGATGGGCCGCATTCGCGCCCATCATTTCGGCGAGGGCGAATACGACAAATCCGAGCGCATCCTCCAGCAATTGCTGAAAGAGGCCGGCTACAAGAATGTGCCCGGCGGCATCGTCGATCCGGATGCGCAAGGCGCGATGGCGCAGGCGGACGAAAACAGCATGCAGTCGCCGGAAACCTACCTGGGCTATGGCCGCGGGCAGAATTTCGCGTCCAACACGCCTGAGCCCGACAAGGTGGCGGATTACAGGACACCTTATCCCCTGCAGCTCAATCAGTGGGGGCTTTCCGGCCGCTGGACCATCGGCGAAGAGAAATCGGTTTCGGCCGCTGCGGGCGGCAAGATCACATTTCATTTCCACGCCCGGGACCTGCACTTGGTGCTGGGCCCCGCCGGCGGGACGGAACCCGTGCGGTTTCGCGTCACCATCGACGGCCACGCGCCGGGCGATGCCCATGGCGGCGACACGGATAAGGACGGCAACGGCATTGTGACGGGCCAACGTCTTTATCAGCTCATCCGCCAGCAAGGTCCTGTCGCGGATCATACATTCAGCATCGAATTCCTGGATCCCGGCGCGGAAGCCTATGCCTTCACCTTCGGCTGAGCCGACACACATTCGGCAAGGGTCGAAGCAGGCTTTTGCCTAAAAGGGAGGGCTGGCGTAGGCTTCGCCACAGCGATCTATCGGCGGAACCCGGTATGAAGCGAAAACCTCTTTACGGCCGTGCCACGAGACGCCGCGCCGGCCCGTCGATTCTCGACGGACAGATGCCGGCCGACCTCAGTTTTTCGCTGGAAGACAATGAACCTTCGCTGTTTGTTTTGGGCTGGCGCAGGACCAAGGCTTTCGCATCGCGTCATGACCGCAGCCTGCCCGCTGCGGCGGCGGTGCTGATCTCTCTGGCACTGGTTGGCGGCTGGTGGTTCTTGCATCCCGGGCCCGCGCCGTTGACGCAATTCGATATCGACAACGCCGTCAAATATACCTTGAGCAACACCCCGCCCGGCCCGGCGGAGACAACGCTTGCCGCCGCCACGGTGGGACCGTCGGTGGTGCGGGTGGATGGCTTCCTGTCGCCCGAACATGCGGCCGAAGCGGCCAAGGCCGCTGCCAAATTGGCACCCAGGGATCATGTGCGCCGCCCCCCGCCGCCCAAGGCGTCGGATGGCAAAGAGGCTGACAAGACCAAGCAAGCCAAGGACGAAAGCCCCGACTCCACCGGCACCGGCGTCGTCATCGACGACAAGGGCGACATTCTCACCAATCTGCATGTGATCCATTCCACCGATCGCTGGGTGGTCACGTTTGCTGACGGCACCAAATCGGAAGCCACCGTGGTCAATGTCCAGCCCGAGAACGATCTGGCCGTAATCCGCACCCGCACCCAGCCCGACGATTTGAAGCCCGCCACCCTGGCCTCCACCGCCAATCTTTTTCCGGGCGATACCGTGGTCGCGGTGGGCTTTCCCTTCGGCATCGGCCCCTCGGTGTCCTCCGGCGTGGTGGCGGGCCTCAAGCGCGAATTCGACGATCCGGAAGATCATGACAAGCCCACCCTCACCAACCTGATCCAGTTCACCGCGCCCGTGAATCCGGGCAATTCCGGCGGTCCCCTGGTCAACCGCGACGGCGAGGTGGTGGGCATCGTGACCGCGATCTACAATCCCACCGGCCAGCGCGTCTTCGCGGGCATGGCATTCGCCGTTCCCATCGAGAACGCCGCCAAGGCGGTGGGCAACAATCCCTTGTGACAGGAACGGCTTCATAAACGACGGAAAGGTTTTCGGCATGGCGAGCGGCGCGCATGAAGGGCTGGAGCATCTTCTCTACGAAGTGAAGAAGATCGTGGTCGGCCAGGACCATTTCCTGGAACGCGTGCTGGTCGCGCTTCTGGCGGGCGGCCATCTTCTGGTCGAAGGCGTGCCGGGCCTGGCCAAGACCCTCACGGTCTCCACTCTTGCTCGCGCCATGCAGGGCAGTTTCAAGCGCATCCAGTTCACCCCCGATCTGGTGCCCGCCGACCTGGTCGGCACGCGCATCTACAACCAGAAGAGCGGCGAATTCTCCACCGTGCTGGGCCCGGTCTTCGCCAATCTGGTGCTGGCCGACGAAATCAACCGCGCGCCGGCCAAGGTGCAGAGCGCGCTCCTGGAAGTGATGCAGGAGCGCCAGGTCACCATCGCGGGCGAGACCCATCCTGTCCCAAAGCCCTTCGTGGTGATGGCGACCCAGAACCCGATCGAGACCGAAGGCACCTATGCCTTGCCCGAAGCCCAGGTCGACCGCTTCATGATGAAGGTGCTGGTGGGCTATCCGTCCGAGGACGAGGAGTTTGTCATCGTTCAGCGCGTCACCGGCATGGCGGCGGCGATCGGCGCGGTCACCACCACAGACGAATTGCTGGCGATGCAGGCCCAGGCGCGCAAGCTCTATGTCGATCCGGCGCTGGTCACCTACGCGGTGCGGCTGGTGGCGGCGACGCGCAATCCCGGCAAGGCGGGCCTCAGCGGCCATTCGCGCTTCATCCTTTACGGCGCCAGCCCGCGCGCCACCATCGGCCTGATCGAAGCGGGTCGTGCGCTGGCCTATCTGCGCGGGCGCGATTACGTGCTGCCCGCCGATGTGGTGGATGTGGCCGCCGACGTGCTGCGCCACCGCGTCACGCCCTCTTACGAGGCGCTGGCGGAAGGGGTGAGTGCCGACGACCTGGTCCGCGACATCATGCGGGCCGTTCCCGCGCCCGAAAAAGTGTTGGAGCGCCATGACCGCGCCGCAAACGCCTGAGGCGATCCTTCGCCGCCTCGATTTGAAGATCGCGCGCCGCCTGGAAGGGTTGCTGCAGGGCGATCACAAGAGCCTGTTCCGGGGCCAGGGGCTGGATCTCGCGGATTTGCGCGAATACCAGTATCACGACGATGTGCGGCACATGGACTGGAATGTCACCGCGCGGCTTCAGATTCCCCATGTCCGCGAATTCCAGGAAGACCGGGAGATCACCGCCTGGTTCCTGCTGGACATGAGCCCATCGATCGATTTCCAGTCGGTGAGTGTCTCCAAGCGGGCGGTGCTGGCGGAATTCGCCACCCTGATGTGCCGGTTCCTCGCCGGGAAGGGCAATCGCGCCGGCGCGCTTTTGTTCTCGGGCGCGGTCGAACAGATGATCCCGGCACGGGGCGGGCGCCGGCAGTTCCTGGTGCTGCTGGATGCGCTCACCCGCTATCGTCAGCCGGGCAAGGCCAAGGCCACCGACCTCAGGCGCGTGCTGTCCGATGCCGGGCGCATGATCCGCCGCCGCTCGCTGGTCTTCGTGGTGTCCGATTTCATCAGTCCGCCCGGCTGGGAAAAACCGCTCAGCTATCTCGCCAACAAGCATGACGTGATCGCGGTTCGCCTCACCGATCCCCTGGAAATGCGCCTGCCGGACCTTGGCCTTCTCACCTTCCAGGATGCGGAGAGCGGCGACCAGGTTTTTGTCGACACCCATGACAAGGGCTTTCGCGCCCGCTTCGCCGCCGCCGCCGAAAAGCGGGACGAGGCGCTGATGGCCGCCTTCCAGTCCGCCGGCGTGGATGCGCTGGAATTGTCCACCGAAGACGATGTCGCCGACGCGGTGCTGCGCTTCGCCGACATGCGCCGCCTGCGTTTTGCAAAGAAGACCGCATGAAGGAATGGTTGGTCAAAGCCTGGGCGATGGTGCCCCATATCGGCTTTCTCTGGCCGATGTTCCTGTGGCTGTTGCTGCTGGTGCCGCTCGCCATCGCGCTGTATGTCCTGTTCCTCAGGCGGCGCAAGAAGTCGGCCCTGCGCTATGCCAATCTGCCGCTGGTCAAGGATGCGATGGGTGCCGTCGGCTGGCGGCGTCATGTCCCGCCCGTCCTGATGCTGGCGGCGCTGGCGCTTTTGCTGCTCGCCATGGCGCGCCCCACCGCGCTGGTCAGCCTGCCATCCACCCGCGCCACCGTGATGCTGGCGATGGACGTATCGGGCAGCATGCGTGCCGCCGACGTGAAGCCGTCGCGCATGGACGCGGCAAAGGCCGCCGCCAAGGAATATATCAAGGGTCAGCCCAAGGACGTGTTGATCGGCATCGTCGCCTTCGCTGCCACCGCGCTGATGGTGCAGAGTCCCACCACCGACCGGTTGGCGTTGAACGCGGCGGTGGACCGGTTCGAACTCCAGCGCGGCACGGCGGTGGGAAGCGGCATTCTGGTGTCGCTGTCCACGCTGTTCCCGAAAGAAGATTTCCCGATCAACAATTTCAGCCGCCGCGGCTTTGGCGATGGCGGGTTCGGCGGAGGCTTCAACCGTTTCGGCGGCGGGCGGGCCCTGGGCGACCGCGCTGCCGCAAATCGCGAACCGAAGAAGAAGCATGTGCCGGTCGAGCCCGGCTCCTACAAGAATGCGGTGATCATCCTTCTCACCGACGGCCAGACCAATGCCGGCTTCGATCCCATCGAGGCGGCGCGCATCGCCTCCGAATATGGCGTGAAGGTCTATACGGTGGGTTTCGGCACCACCAAGGGCAATGTGGTGGGGTTCGGCGGCTTTTCGATGCGCGCCCAGCTGGACGAGACGGCGCTGAAGAAGGTCGCCGACATGACGAGGGGCCGCTATTTCCATGCCGCCAGCGCCGAAGACCTGAAATCCGTCTACAGCGTCCTTTCCAAGCAGCTGGTGATCGAGACCAAGGAAGTGGAGATCACTTCCTTTTTCGCGGGCTTTGCCGCGCTCCTGATGCTGGGCGCCGCCGGCCTGTCGCTGGCCTGGTTCGGCCGGGTGCTCTGAAGGCCTGCCCTGCCGGTTGCAAAGAAGACCGGTATCGCTCCTAATCCGCCCCTTGGCAGGGGGACGCGGCATGACAGATCTGGATCCGACAGCGGACGGCCATCAGGTCCGCGGCCGATTGCTGCGCATTTTCGGGCTGGGCTTCGGCCTGGCGGTGGTGATCGGCGGCACCATCGGATCGGGCATTCTGCGCAATCCCTCCGTGGTGGCGGCGGGTTTCGTCGATACCAGGCTGATCCTGCTGGCCTGGCTGGCCGGCGGCCTGTTCGTGGCGATCGACGCCATGCCCACGGTGGAACTGGGCGCGGCGATCCCGTTGTCGGGCGGACCCTACTCGCTGGCGGCGAGATCCATCGGGCCCTTCACCGGCTTTTTCGTGGGCTGGGCCGACTGGCTGCAGCTGGTGATGTCCACGGGTTTCATCGCGGTCGCGTTCGGCCAGTATGTGCAGCGGCTGGGCATCATGGCCGATTGGTCCACCGCAGTGGTCGCCATCCTGCTCCTGATCGGATGCGGCGTCCTCAACTGGATCGGCGCGCGGGTGGGCGGCGCCTCGCAGAATATCGGCAGCGCGCTGAAGGCGCTGGTGCTGGTGGCGCTGGTGATCACCTTGTTCGTCGCCGCCAAGCCCGAAGCCGCCGCCGCGCCGCCGCCGCCCCTGTTCACATGGGTCGCGGCCGCCGTGGCCTTGCGGGCGATCTACGGCGCCTATGGCGGCTGGCAGGCGGCGGTCTATTTTTCCGAGGAAGTGCATCAGCCCGAACGCAACATCGCGCGCGCCACCTTCGCGGGCATCGCGCTGGTGACGGCGCTTTATGTTTTGGTCAACGCCGCGGTGCTGCATGTGGTGCCGGTCGGGATTCTGGTGAATTCCACGCTGGCGGTGTCCGACGCCGCCGCCATGGTGCTCGGCCCCGGCAGCGGCACCATTGTCACCATCCTCGCCATCATCTGCGTCGCCACCATCGCCAATCTGCAGGTGATGGAGCATGTGCGCACCACCTATGCCATGGCGCGCAAGGGCATGTTGCCGCCGGGGCTGGCCACCGTATCGGCCAGCGGCACCCCGCGCGCCGCGCTGGTGGTGGTGCTGGTGTGCATCGCGCTGGTGATCACGGGGGCGACCTTCATCAAGGGCGGACTCTATGAGGTGCTGCTCAACCTCTATGCGCCCAATATCATGATCATCTTCCTGCTGCTCAGCTATGGCGCGCTGAAGCTCCGCCGCACCGAGCCCGACCTGCCCAGGCCGTACAAGATGCCCTTCTATCCCTTGCCCGCGCTGGTCAGCATCGTGATCAACGGCATTCTGCTGGTGCTGTTCCTGACCACGGATCTGGTCACCAGCATCTGGTCGATCATTTTCCTCGCTTTGGCGGTGCCGCTTTATTTCCTGGGCCGTTCGCGCTGGCGCGCCGCATAATTTCCGGCTGAATTTCCGCTGCCGGCAGGCATAATCGCGCCATGCGCGACAAGGATCATGTCCTGCCGGAGCGGCTCAGGCCCGGCCTGAAACTGGTGTTCTGCGGCACGGCGGCGGGCCGGCAATCGGCTTTGCAAAAGGCCTATTACGCGCATGCCCAGAACAAATTCTGGCGCACCTTGCATGCGGTGGGTCTGACGCCCCGCCAATTCGCGCCCGGCGACTATCCCGCCTTGTGGGATTTGGACATCGGTCTCACCGACATCGCCAAATTCGCCTATGGCATGGACCATCAGCTGCCGAAGGAAAGCCTGGGACGCGAGGCGACCGAGGCGTTGCGGGCGCGGATCGAAAAGATCGCGCCGCGCCATCTGGCTTTCACCAGCCTGACGGCCGGGCGCGCGGTAATGGGCAAGGGGGCGATGCCCGGAAAGCAGCACGATACCATCGGCAACACGATGGTCTGGATTCTGCCGTCGCCGTCACCCCTGGCGGACAATCACTGGGATATCGCACCCTGGCGGGCGCTGGCTCGCGCCGTTCGAAAGTTGCCCTGAGCTATCCCACCCGCCGGGCCACCGTCAGACCCAGGATCAGCAGGACCAGGAAGATCACGATAAAAATGAAGAACAGCGTCTTGGCGATGGCGATCGAGGTTCCGGCGATGCCGGTGAAGCCCAGAAGGCCGGCGATCAAGCCGATCACCAGAAAGATGAGAGCCCAGCGCAGCATCGGAAATTCTCCTTCCGTGTCTTCCGGGAGGAAATGCCCGCCGAAGCGCGAAGTTCCCGGAAAGAGTCGTCACGGCGCCGTCAGCAGCCAGTCCCGGAACAGGGTCATGGCGGCAGAAGGCGGGCGGCTCATCAACCGGGTGAGCCAATAGCTTCCGAGGTCTGCCTCGACCTCGAACGGCTGGACCAGCAGCCCCGAATCCAGCTCGCGCCGGAACATTGCCACCGGCACCAGGGCAACGCCTTCGCCGCGCAGCGCCGCCTGCACCATGATCCAGGAGGAATCGAACAAGGGTCCGCGCGCCGCGATGCCCGGCACGCCGGCCTTGTCCAGCCAGTTGGGCCAGTCCGACGCGCGGTAGGACCTCAGCAGCGGAAGGTTCGAGAGGTCCTGTGGGGCGCGTAGGCGCCGGGCGGTTTGCGGCGAACAGACGGCCGAGCAGGGCGCGGCCATGATCTTCTCGGCATGGATGCCATGCCAGGCGCCGTCTCCGAACTTGATGGCGTAGTCGAGGCTCTCGCCCGCCAGGTCGACCTTGTTGTTGTTGGTCAGGAGCCGAAGATCGATGGCGGGATGGCGCGCCTGAAAGTCGGGCAGTCTCTCGAGCAGCCAGCCGACCGCGAAAGTGCCCACCGCGCCCACCGTCAGCACTTCCTTCAGCCGCCCGCCTTCGAACTGGCCCAGCGCCCGCGACAGACGTTCGAAGGTATCGCCGACCGGCACCATCAGGGCTCGGCCTTCGTCGGTGAGGACCAGGCCGCGCGGCGTGCGGCGGAACAGCTCCAGCCCCAGCCGCTCTTCCAACGCCTTCACCTGATGGCTGATCGCCGCTTGCGTGACCGACAATTCCAGCCCGGCGCGGGTGAACGACAGGTGCCGCGCCGCCGCTTCGAAGGCGCGCAAGGCGCTGAGCGAAACCGACGAGATGTTGAAGGGCCCATTAGAAAAATTTGTGGCTGACACGAAGCAATGTCCTTTGCGCGAGGGATTTTGCTTGGCGCATGGTAGGAATCCAAGCACGGAGGGACGCTGTCATGAATAATTTTCATCGAAGAGAGTTCTTGCTGGCCGGCGCGGGCCTGGCGGCAAGCAGCGCCTGGCTGCCGGTGCGGGCGGCGGGAAATCTCCGTCAGGCGATGGCGGCGCTGGAAGCGCGCCTGGGCGGGCAGGCGGGTCTGTCAGCCTTGGACACCGGCAATGGCCGGACTTTGTCCTGGCGCGGCCAGGAGCGCTTTGCCATGTGCTCGTCCTTCAAATGGGTCCTGGCGGCCGCGGTTCAAAAGCAGGTGGAAGGCGGAAAGCTCAAGGCCGATCAGCGGATCCGTTACACCACCAAGGCGCTTCTATCCCACTCGCCCCGTACCGAGGCGCATGTGAAAACGGGGATGACGGTGGATGACCTTTGCGCCGCGGTGGTGGAAGTCAGCGACAATGGCGGCGCGAATTTGCTGTTGGACCGGATCGGCGGCCCCGAAGGTCTGACGCACTTTCTGCGCGACACGGGCGACAGCGTTACGCGGCTGGACCGCAAGGAGCTTGCCCTCAATTCGAACATTGCCGGCGACCCGCGCGACACCACCACGCCCGACGCCATGATCGAAACGATGCAGCGGATTCTGCTCGGCGATGTGCTGAAACCGGAATCGCGGGAAAAACTCCTGGACTGGCTGCGCAAGAACGAAACCGGCGACAAGCGTCTTCGCGCGGGCCTGCCCAAGGACTGGATCGTGGGCGACAAGACCGGAACCGGCACGCGCGGCGCCACTATCGACGACGCCATCGCCTGGCCGCCCGGACGAAAGCCCATCCTGATCGCCGCCTATCTCAGCGGTTCGGCCAAGCCCATCGCGGAGCTGGAAGCCGGGCATGCGGAGATGGGCCGCCTGGTCGCGGCCGCTTTCGCCAAGTCTTAAGGCGCCTTCGGCATCGTCAGGGCCGGCTCGGATTCCTTGGGCTCGGTGTCGCGTGGCGGCGGCAGGGCCAAAGCCCATTGCGTGATCTGCGCAATCGCCTTGGCCAGCGCCGTGTCGAACGCCTGCACCACGGCATCGACGCTGTTGGCGGCGGCCGGTTCGTTCAAGGTGACGGTGAGGTTGGACACGATCCGGCGCGAGCGCGTCCCGGCCATATGCGCGATGATGGTCACCGCGACGGTGGGCACGCCGTCCGGCACGGCATAGCGCGCCTCGAAATCGCGCAGGTCCGTGGAAAGCTGATAGTCGGCATGCAGCGCGTCGGCCTCGCGCGACACCGCATCGATGCGGCCGGACGTCTCGAAGCCGGCCAGAAGCGCGGTCTGCACGATATCGGGCAGCCGGTCGGGCCAGGCGGCGTTGGCGTAATAGTCGAGATGGGTGTCGCTCTTGGCGAGCGCGATGCGCGACGAATCGAGGTTGCTGGAAGCGTCGGGCTTGAGGATGGAAAGCGCCCAACCGACTTTTTCGCCCGGCTGCGCGGCTTGCGGCGCGGGACGCAGCGCATACATCTGCGGCGCATCGGGCGGCCCCACGATGCTGCCGCAGGCCGACAGCGCCAGCGCGGACGCCGCGATCAGGAAGAGGCGGCGGTCGGGCCGCGACAGGGGGGAATGTTTTCTCATTTGGGCTCGTATCCCTTGCGGCGGTCGCCGAACAGAAGCTTGGTGGGTTCGCGGTTGATCTGGTCGGAGAAGCGGGTAAGGCTCGCCACCAGGCGCCGCAATTCGCCGATCATGGTCGAAACTTGCGCCAACGCATCGCCTTTCAGGAAAGCGTCGGCGTCGTCCGCCACCTTGCCGAACTTGTTTACCGTCAGATCGACCCGCTCCAGCGTGGGCTTCAGGTTGGCGGAAGCCGCGCGCAGATCGGCGGAGGCGGCATTGGCGTTTCTGATGGTGGCGTCGATGTCGGCCGAACGGTTGGCGAGGGCGGTGGTGGTCTCATCCAGATTGGCGAGCACGTTCGACATGGCGTTGCGATTCTGGTCGCTGAGAAGATCGTTCAGCCTTGTGACCGCGATGTTGAGCTTGGCCACCACTTCGGGCGCGGATTGCTCCAGCTGCTGCAGGGTCGATTGCTTGGCCAGGATGACGGGATAGTCCTGCCCGTCCCTGGCGGTCAGGACGGGCGATTGGGCGGTGCCGCCGCTGATCTCGACATAGGAGCCGCCGGTCAGGCCCTGGCTTTCGATCGAGGCGCGGCTGTCTTCGCGGATGTTGAGGCCCGGCTGCACCTGCATGGTGACGATCACGCTTTGCGGATCGGCGGGATTGAATTTGAGGTCGGTGACCCGGCCCACATCGATGCCGTTGTAGCGGGTGACCGTGCCTTTGCCCAAGCCGGTGACCGGACCTTTGAAATAGGTCTGATAATAGGCGTATTCCTGGCTGTATTGCGCGCCCGCCAGCCACAGGATGGTGACCACCAGCCCCACCACGCAGGCCAGGACGAAGGCCCCGACCGCGACATAATTGGCTTTGGTTTCCAAGCCTTCCCTCCTAATGCGAACCGGCGAACGCGGCATGGCCGCGCGGGCCGGAGAAATATTCGTGGATCCAGGGCTGGGAATCCTTGCGCAGCTCCTGGATGGTTCCGGTCTTGATCTTCTTGTCCACCAACACGGCGATGCGGTCGGTGATGGCGGCCAGGCTGTCCAGATCGTGGGTCACCATGAAGACGGTGAGCCCCAGGCTTTCCTGCAATTCGGCGATCAGCTTGTCGAACTGATCGGCCGAAATGGGATCGAGGCCCGAAGTCGGCTCGTCCAGGAACAGCAATTCCGGATCCAGCGCCAGCGCGCGGGCGAGGCCGGCGCGCTTCTTCATGCCGCCGGACAGTTCGGACGGAAATTTCTGCGCCGTGTCGGGAGGAAGGCCCACCATGGCGATCTTCATCGCCGCGATCTCGTCCATCAGCTCCTGCGGCATCTTGGTGTATTCGCGCAAGGGTACCTGGATATTCTCGGCCACGGTCTGGGAGGAGAAGAGCGCGCCTTCCTGGAACAGCACGCCCCAGCGCATTTCCAAAGCGCGCATCCGGCTTCCTTCTGCATAGCCGGCGGGTTTGCCGAAGACCTCGATGGTGCCTTCCCTGGGCCGGTTGGGGCCGATGATGGTGCGCAGGAGGACCGATTTGCCCGAGCCCGAGCCGCCCACCACCCCCAAGACTTCGCCACGATAGACGTCGAGATCGAGATGGTCGTGAATCACCTTCCTGCCGAAGGCGTTGACTAGCCCGCGCACCTTGATGATGACTTCTTTTTTCTCTTGGGCCATCAGATCCCCAGCACCGAGAACATGACGGAAAAGGCCGCGTCCAGCACGATCACTAGGAATACCGATTCCACCACCGCGCGGGTGGTGAGAAGGCCGACGCTGGCGGCGTTGCGCTCGACCTGGAAGCCTTCATAGCAGCCCACCAGAGCGATCACGAAGGCGAAGACCGGCGCCTTGATCAGGCCCACCATCAGGGTGTTGACGTCGACCGCCTGGTTCAACTGGCGCAGGAAGACGGGAATGGTGATACCCAAGTCGAAATAGCACATCATGGCGCCGCCGATCAGCGCCATGACATTGGCATAGAAAGTGAGAAGCGGCAGGGCGATCACCAGCCCGATGATGCGCGGCAGGATCAGTGTGTCGACGGTGTTGAGGCCCATGGTTTCCATGGCGTCGATTTCCTGATTGACGCGCATGGAGCCGATATGGGCGGTGAAGGCGGAGCCCGAACGGCCCGCCACGATGATGGCGGTTATCAACCCGCCGATCTCGCGCAAGACGCCCACCCCCAGAAGATTGATGGTGAAGATCTCCGCCCCGAAGCGCCGGAGCTGGTCGGCGCCCTGATAGGCGAGCACGATGCCGATCAGGAAGGCGAGCAGCCCCACGATGGGAAGCGCGCTGATGCCGGTTTCCTCGACCTGATACATCATCGCCGCGAAGCGCAGATTCTTGCGCGGCGCGACGATCATTTCGCCGGTCTCCACCGTCACCCGGCCGAGATAGCCCAGCATGCTCCAGGCCTGGTGCCCTGCATGCACGGTCGCCTTGCCGATGCGGTAAAAGCGATAGGCCCAGGGGCTCATGCGCGGCGCGGGCGCGCGATGGCCGTCGGCTTTTTCCTCGCGCTCGAGATTCTGCAGAAGGCTCGCGTACCGTTCCGGTACTTTCAGGTCCGCGACTTGCCGCCCCGCCTCTTCCCAGGCGCGCCGGGTTCGCAGCAAGAGCCAGGCGCCGGTGGAATCCA
>JAFKFF010000412.1:3131-5516 GCA_017307315.1 Alphaproteobacteria bacterium | reverse complement strand
GGCGTCGATCGCGTCCATCAATTGTTGCTGCGCCGGGCTCATCGCCCGAACATTCTTTATGTAGCGCCGGTCGCGATTTTCCTGATCGCGGTCGTGGGGACTCCAGGGACGATGGGGGAAAAGCGGTTGCACATTGTGGCCGGCGGAAAAATTCTCACGGGACTTGGAACGCTGCGAGCGCTTAGCCATACCTGCTCCCTATGCGATGATGATGTGAAAAAGCGCGCGAAACAGGACGGGCGCGAAAGGCCCCGACTGCGGGCGACGTCCCCAATGCCAAGTTCCCTCGTGCGATGCTGCACTCCGGCCCCTAAGCGAATCACAACGCTTGCGTTCAGCCTATCGTTTTTCGGCAAGGGCCTGGGGATAAATGCGCGTACTGCCGCATCACGCTTTTGCGACAGCGGCGTCAGGCGGACGAGCGGGCGGCCGGGACGGTGTCGCGTTGCCAGAGCCGGCGCATCTTGGTGTCGGACTCAGGCCCGAAATTGAACCAGGCCGCCTTGTCATGGGTGGTGTCGATCACGATCAGGCTGTCGATCTTGCCCAGCTTCTGAATCAGCTCGCTGCGCAGCGTGTTGAGCGAAACCTCGCTGATCAGAATCCAGGACTGCTGCATGAAGCGCAAGGCGGCGCCGAAGCGGAAAATCTCTTCTTCCAGGGCGCTGATCGAACCGGATTTCATCTCGGCGATGATGATGAAGCGGCTGCGTTCGCCGGTCGTCTGGTTGTCGCGACCGAAGCTCACCGGTTTTGCGCCTTCCTCCCGCTGGCTCGTCCCGGCCGGCTGCGGCTCCCGGGTCGCGGCGGCAGGGAAGAGGGCGGCGAGATCGGGATCCTCGCTGGCATAGCGTACCGGTTCCGCGCCGTTGCGCGCCACGAGCGAATGCGGCGCCAGCCGCCCTTCGGCCTGGAAGGCTCTCATCTGCTCGAGCGTGTAGGGCCCGTAGGAACGGCCGCCGGCACTGATGGTCCAGGTCATGGACATTCGCGATGCTTCGGTTGGATTCGCTTGCGGGGCTAGGCTGCATGGATTGGCCGGCGATTTCCACCGAAAAGCAGAGTAGCGGCGGTTCCGCCGGCTAGCGCCGCTTCAAGCAAAAGGCGCGGCGGAACATCCGCCGCGCCTTTGATTTACAGCAATTCCCGCCGCAGTTTCGGCAGTTTTACATGAATTGCCATTCGCCGCCGCGCCGCCGGCAAGCCGTCCCGTCCCGGTTGAACTCGCGGCCATGGCGATACACCACCTGGGTGAAGTCGCGGCAGACCATCCCGCGGCGGCGATATTCGCGATTGGTCACGACGTAGCCGCGATCGGGTCCGCGATGCCAGTCGTAGCGCCGCCCGACCGGGCCATGGAAGCTGTCGTGATAGGAGCGGGCGGCATAAGGCCGGTCGTCGCAGTCCATGTCGCGCGCGATGGCATTGCCGGCAAGGCCGCCGAGCAGGGCGCCCCCCACGATGCCAAGGCCGTTGCCGTGGCTGGCGAGCCCGCCGATCAGGCCGCCGCCGAGCGCGCCCAGGACGGTGCCGTTGGTATGATCCCGGCCGCTGCATTCATCGGCGAAGGCGCCGGTTCCGCTGACGGTCAGCGCAAGGGCGGCCGCCACGATCGTCATGCTATGCTTGTTCAACATCATCATCTCCCGTTCAAATCGGTTGGATCAATCGAAACGCCAATGGCCGCCGGTCTCGCGGCAGGCCGAGCCGCTGCGGGTGAAGCTGCGGCCGTCGGGGCGGTAGGAAGTCTCTGTGAATTCCCGGCAGACCATGCCGCGACGGCGGAACTCCCGCGTCGGGGTGAAGTAGCCATGGGCCCGGTCGTGGCGCCATTCATAGCGCTGGCCCAGATTGCCGTTGAGACCGTCGGCATAGACCCGGAACGCGACCCATTGCCCCGGCTTGCCGCGCCGCCGATCAACCCGCCGGCCAGCGCGCCGAAAATGGTGCCGGCCGTGGTGTTGCCGCGCCGGCATTCGGCCTCGTAGCGGCCCTGTTCATAATATACGCCGGTGGCGGGCGGCGGCGGGCCATAAGCGGGAGGTGGTGGCGGCGGGCCGAAATCGCTATGGCGCATCCGCCGGTAGCGGCCGCTGCGATCGTAATAGCCGTCGCGGTCATATTGGCTGTAATAGCCGTAAGGATCATTGCCGGGCGGCGGCACCGGCTGGGCTTCCGCCAACGCCGTACCCGCTATCAATATCGCGGCCGCCGCCGTCCACAAACGCTTCGTGCGCATCATCGCTTCTCCCTTGCAAATGTCTTGCGCTTCACAATGCCGAAAGTTTCGGTGCCTTCCGCTGAACCTTGTCTGAATGGATTGCGGCGGGAATACGGCATCGGAATGGAGGGTTTGCGGAGCCGTTGCCGCCTCATTTGATGGCG
>JAFKFF010000412.1:0-3105 GCA_017307315.1 Alphaproteobacteria bacterium | reverse complement strand
GTTTCGACGGCGGCGGCATCGCGGGCGAAGCTCGCATCATAGCGAACCGAAGCGGTCTGGCCGTCCCGCATGCCCGGGCGGAGTTTGGCAAGCTTGACGCCTCGGAGGGTACGCGATGACATCGCGCCGAGCGGTACGCGCAACGCGCTCATCTTTTTAGTCCAGGCATCGGCGGAGATTTTTTCGCGCGCGGACGACGCCATTTGCTTGTAGGCATCGGCGTAATTGCGATCGTCCAGAAAAGTCAGCCATTGGCGCGCGCGGTCGTCGGGGCTGGGGGTCATCGCTGTCGCCGCGGCCGGCCCGGCCGCCTGCGCCCAGGCGGGACCTGCGGCCAACAGAAGCAATGCCAAAGCAAACCACTTCATCGGACATCCCGGATTGCCGTCCGGGAGTCTAACAAGATGGGGCGGCAAAAGTTCCGGTTCGGCTCAGTAGGTCCGCGCCTTGGGGGCGATATACTGAACGTCCTGGGTGAGGGTATAGGTGTGGACCGGGCGATAATCGATCCGGGTCTTGCCGGTTTCCGGATCGAGCCAGGCAAGCGTGTGCTTCATCCAGTTCTGATCGTCGCGCTGCGAAAAATCTTCGCGGGCATGGGCACCGCGGCTCTCCTGGCGGTTGGCGGCCCCTTCGATGGTGACGACCGCCTGCTGGATCAGATTGTCGAATTCCAGGGTCTCGACCAGATCGGTGTTCCAGATCATCGAGCGGTCGGTGACGCCGATATCGCTTCGCTGGGCATAGATTTCGTGAATGCGCCGCTTGCCCTGTTCCAGGCTTTCGCCGGTACGGAATACTGCGGCGTCTTCCTGCATCGCCTTCTGCATCGCCCTGCGCAGCATGGCGGTGGGCGTCTTGCCCTTGGCATGGCGGAAATGATCGAAGCGGGCCATTGCCGCGTCGCCGGCATCTTTCGGCAGGTCCGGCTGCGCGCGGTTTCCGCGGAGCTCCTTTGCCGCCTGCAGGCCCGCTGGAGCCCAGGCGGTTGGCGCCGTGCACCGAAACGCAGGCCGCTTCGCCCACCGCCATCAGGCCATGCACGACCGTGTCCGGATTGCCGTCGGCAAGGGTGAGCGCATCGCCGGTATAGGCGCAAGGAATGCCGCCCATATTGTAGTGCACGGTGGGCAGCACCGGGATCGGTTCCTTGGTGACATCCACCCCCGCGAAGATGCGCGCGGATTCCGAAATGCCGGGCAAGCGTTCGTGAATGATCTTGGGGTCCAGGTGCGACAGATGCAGGTGGATGTGATCCTTGTTCGGTCCCACGCCGCGCCCTTCGCGAATCTCGATGGTCATGGCGCGCGAGACCACGTCGCGCGAGGCGAGGTCCTTGGCGTTGGGGGCATAGCGTTCCATGAAACGCTCGCCTTCGGAATTGGTGAGATAGCCGCCTTCGCCGCGCACGCCTTCGGTGATGAGGACGCCGGCGCCGAAAATCCCGGTGGGGTGGAACTGCACGAATTCCATGTCCTGCAGCGGCAGGCCGGCGCGCAACACCATGGCATTGCCGTCGCCGGTCTGGGTGTGGGCGCCGGTGCAGGTCATGTAGGACCGCCCATAGCCGCCGGTGGCCAGGATCACGCGCTGGGCGCGGAAGCGGTGAACGGTGCCGTCGTCGAGATTCCATGCCATCACGCCGCGGATCGCGCCGTCGTCGGTGATGAGGTCGAGCGCGAAATATTCGATGAAGAAATTCACTTCATGCTTCACGCACTGGCCGTAGAGCGTGTGCAGCATGGCATGGCCGGTGCGGTCGGCGGCGGCGCAGGTGCGTTGCGCGATGCCCTGGCCGTAATTGCTGGTCATGCCGCCGAACGCGCGCTGGTAGATCCGGCCGTCCTGGGTGCGCGAGAAGGGCATGCCGAAATGCTCGAGTTCGTACACCGCCTCGGGCGCATGGCGGCAGAGATATTCGATGGAATCCTGATCGCCCAGCCAGTCGGAGCCTTTGACCGTGTCGTACATGTGCCAGCGCCAGTCGTCCTGGCCCATATTGCCCAGCGCCGCCGCGACGCCGCCCTGCGCCGCCACCGTATGGCTGCGGGTGGGGAAGACTTTGGTGATGCAGGCCGTCTTCAAGCCCTGGATCGCGCATTCCAGAGTGGCGCGCAGTCCCGCGCCGCCGGCGCCGACAACGACGACGTCGAAGGTATGATCGACAATTTCATAAGCGGGCATGGACGTCTCTGATATTGGAAAGGAACCGGAAGCGGTCAGGTCGAAGCGGCGATACGGATGAGCGCGAGAATGCAGGTGATGGTCGTGGCGATCATCACAAAGCGGATCAGGAGGAAGAAGAATATCTTCATCCCGGCGCTGTGGACGTAGTCGTCCACCACCACCTGCAGGCCCAGCGCCATGTGATAGAGCAGGATGGTGGTGAAGGTCGCCATCAGCAGCGCATTCCAGGGATGCGACAGGAAGCTCAGGATCGCGACTTCGCTGGTTCCGATCAGGCCGACAATGGCGAACGCGAACCACAATCCCAGCGGCACCAGCGCGACCGCGGTGATGCGCTGGCGCCAGAAATGGCCGGTGCCGGAATGCGACGCGCCCAGGCCCTGAACCTTGCGGAAAGGGGTTTCCAGAGAACTCATTGCAGATATCCCCCGTGCCCGGTCCACACGAACGCGAAAAGCCCGACCGCGATGACCAGCGACAGGACATAGACCAGCGAGCCGGTTTGCGTCGCCGTCACCTTGTTGAAGCCATAGCCGAGATCCCAGGCGAGATGGCGGATGCCGTTCAGCATGTGGAAGGCGAGCGACCAGGTGAAACCGAACAGGATGAGAAGCCCGACCGGCGTATTGGCGGCGCTCATGAAGCTTTCATAGCCTTCCGGTCCGTTGGACACCGAAACCAGCCACCAGGCGAGCACCAGCGCGCCGACCATCAGCGCCAGCCCCGTGGCGCGATGGGTGATCGAAGCCAGCATGGTGACCTGCCAGCGATAGATCGTCAGATGGGGAGAAAGAGGGCGCTCATGGGCCCTTTTTTGTGGCTGAACCGCCATCAATTCCTCGAAAATGCTGCTTTGCTAACCGGGCGGTGTTTAGGGGGCAAGCCCCGTTAGTCAACCGCACAAAAACGCTGTTTTCT
>JAFKFF010000411.1 GCA_017307315.1 Alphaproteobacteria bacterium | reverse complement strand
CCTTGCCGTCGCGCGCGATGGCGATGAAGGCGTTGGGATTGAGGACGTATTTCTTGGGCGCGGCGGCTTGCGCGAACGCCCCGCCGACATGGAAGCCCAGCATGAGGCCGCCGCTCGCGGCGGTACCGACCTGCAGGAACCGGCGCCGCGACAATGTCGTGGCTGCCACCGACTTGGAAGACATAGGCATCGAACTACCCTTCACACCGATTTGGCGGCGTTTTTGATCGCCTGACGGATGCGCACATAGGTGCCGCAGCGGCAGATGTTGCCGGCCATGGCGGCATCGATGTCGGAATCGTCCGGATTGGGCGTGCGGTTCAGAAGCGCCGTCGCCGACATGATCTGGCCGGACTGGCAATAGCCGCACTGCACCACTTCGATGTCCAGCCAGGCTTTCTGGATCTTGGCGCCGTTCGGGGTGTCGCCGATCGCCTCGATGGTGGTAATGGCGCGGTTGCCGATGGAACCCACCGGCAACAGGCAGGAGCGCACCGCCTTGCCGTCCAGATGCACGGTGCAGGCGCCGCATTGGGCGATGCCGCAACCGAACTTCGTGCCGGTAAGGCCGACGATGTCGCGCAGCGCCCAGAGCAGCGGCATGTCGTCCGGCGCATCGATCGTGTGAGACTGACCGTTGATCTGAAGCGTGACCATCGCTTTCACTCCGCTAAATTGTCCGGGGCCGGGGGCGTGATATAGGATTGGTTATAACGCCTATACCCGTCAGGATTTTACGGCATTTTGCGTTCCAGCGCAAAGATTTGCTGCGCCAAAGGGTCGAACGCGCGAACTGACAGTTTCTCCGCTTGCGCGCCGTTCCGTGGCGGCTTTTGACTGCCGCTTTCGTAAAGGAACATGCATGGCATGACGCACAAAATTCACGACATCGGGGTGGCGGCGCGGATCGGCACGTACAGCGACGCTATCGAAGCGGCGCCGAATCAACGCTGGCTTTTCACTTCGGGAACGCCGGGCATGGATGCAGCGGGTGTTTTGCCCGCCGACATCACCCTCCAGGCGGAACTGGCCTGGGGCCACATCCTCGCGATGCTGGAGCGGGCCGGCATGTCGGTGGGCGATCTGGTCAAGATCACGCAATATCTGACGCGGGCGGAGGATATTCCCGCCTACGCCAAGGTGCGCGCCCGGATGCTGGGCGCGGCGCGACCCGCGTCCATGATGCTGGTGGTCGCAGGCCTGCCCAGACCCGACTTCCTGCTGGAGATCGAGGCGGTGGCGGCGAAAGCGTGATCTTTCAGCCTTGGTCGGAAATCCGTTTGCCGGCCGCGGCGAGGTCTTCCAGAAGCGGCGCCGGCGCGATGCCATATCTCTTGAGGCCGGCGATGACGGCGGCAAGCCCGATGCTGTCGGCATAGAACATCGGCCCGCCGCGATAGGCCGGCCAGCCATAGCCATAAAGCCAGACGATATCGATGTCGGAGGCGCGGCTGGCCTTGCCTTCCGCCAGGATTTTCGCGCCCTCGTTGATCATGGGCAGAAGGCAGCGCGCGCGGATTTCGTCTTCGCCAAACGCTTTGGGCGAAATGCCCCTCCCGGCGCGGAAGTCCCGGATCAGCGTTTCGGCAGCGGGAGACGGGGAGGCTTTGCGGTTGTCGTCATAGTCGTAGAAGCCTGCTTTCGTTTTCTGTCCGCGCCGTCCGGCTTCGCAGAAAACATCGCGCAGGGTTTCGCCATGCGAAGTCGCGGCGTCCCAGCCCAGGTCCAGACCGGCCAGATCGGCCATGGCGAACGGGCCCATCGGCAGGCCGAAATCGGTCAGGACTTTGTCGACGTCGTAGGGCGACGCGCCTTCCAGAACCAGCTGATTGGCCGCGTCCTGGCGCTGCAGCAACATGCGGTTGCCGATGAAACCTGGCCCGTTGCCTGCCAGCACCCCGACCTTGCCGATGCCTTTTGCCAATTTCATCGCCGTAGCGAGGACACTGTCCGACGTCTTGGCGCCGCGCACGATTTCCAGAAGGCGCATGACGGGCGCGGGCGGCACCCAGCGCCTGCCGCGCCTGATCGGCGTGGCCAAGGCGCTCGAGATGGTCACCGACGGCAAGCCGATCACCGCCGAAGAAGGCCTGACCCTGGGGCTTCTGGATGCCTTGATGCCGGAAAAGGAATTGAAAGAGGG
>JAFKFF010000410.1 GCA_017307315.1 Alphaproteobacteria bacterium | reverse complement strand
GTTCAGGCGGACGAGGCGGAGCCGGTTTGCGGCATTGATCATGCCATTCGACGGCTCGCGGGGCGCTGGGCGGAATAAGTCAGGAGACGATGGCGCACGGCATGACTGCCAACAACGGGTGACGTTGAAAGGATTGGCCCGCTATTCCAAAGGCGGATCGTAAGACCCAGCCCAGCAATCCCACTCCCCCAACGCGTTTCGGGCGCGTATGAGGCCGCCCCCCAAGGCCCCATCCGCGCCATCCGCCCTCTCGCGCGGGATCAGTACTCGTCAGCCAGCATGATGATGAGAACCCGGCGGCAAAGCTCGATGCTGGAGGGGACCGGCGCAAGCGTATCGTGGTCGGGGTGATAATAATCGATCTTGAAGAACAGTTTTTCGCCGAACAGGTCGAACGCGCCGAAGTCATGCTCCTCGTAAGGGTCGTTGCCTTTCGGCCAGTGATTGAACGCGGCCAGTGTGGCGCGCAAGGTGGCAGAGCGCGAGGCGTCCGGCTTGGGCGGGTTGTCGTCGTCACCGGAAATCAGCAATGCGGCCACGCCCTGCGTCATCACCAAGGAGGCGTTGGCAATTTCGGGCTGGCTGCGGGTCATGTCGTTGAGACGGCGGGTCCGGGCGGTACGATCTGTCATGGGAGTGTCCTCAAAAAGGACCGCCGCACCCGCGCGTCTCCGCGCGGGCGCGAGCGGTACAAGGGTTAGGCAGCGGTGGCCGGGAAGCGCATCCAGCCGGGAGCCCAATCGGGCCGTTCCAGAACCAGCTTGGCGAGCATCGCCTTCTGATCCTTGACCTTGGTGGTCAGGCTCTTGTCGGCCAGCTTCTTACCCGCCACCTCGGCCAACATGCCGTTGACGGCATCGCGGTCGCGGAGCAAGCCGTAGAAGGTTTCATCTGGTGACCAGTGATCACGGGGCTTAAGCCCTGCACCCACGCCCACCATATCCACCAGCGCGCTGCCTACCGCCAAGGTTTCGGCCATCACAAAGGCCGCAAGGCGGGCGAGATTGGCTTCGCTGAGACGGGCCAGCCGCGCAAAGATTTGCGCGGTGACCTCGTCATCTCCGGTGGTGCCGCAACACACGGCACCCTCGTCGCTGTCTGCGCCGTCCAGCCCCACCAGCTTGCGGACCTTCTCCCGTTCCTTCTCGAACGCGATCTGTGCGGGCGATGCTGCCAGACTGGCGGCGATAGCCTCGCCTTCGGTGCGCTGGCGATCAGGTTTGACAGACCAATTGCCGCTGGCGGCGATGGCGTGGGCGATCAACAAACGCAGCGCCGCATTGGGATTGGCCAACAGCGCCAGCCGCACGGCGGCGTGACGGTGGAGGTCAAGATAGTTGCGCATCCCGCTGGTGATGGGCGACTTTGCTTTCGCCGGGGCCTTGGCCTCGGCGTCCTCGTCCTTCGCTTTGCCCTTTCCGGCTTTGGCTGCTTCCTTGTGGGTCAGATAACCCTCATGGATCGTCACTTCGCCGGAACCGGCGACGGCAATGTAGACGCGACCGCCCGCCTTCTTGCCCGCCTTGGCCATATTCCAGTATTCAAACTGCTGGCCGCGATCCAGCACCACCACATCGGGCCAGCCCGCCGCCAAGTAGGCATCGCGTTTGGCGGCAATCGCTTCGTCCTGCAACGGCCAGAAATCTTTGATCGCAGCGAAGTAGCTGTCCTCCCCGAACAGGTCGCCCACGATGCGGTCGCGGTGGGCTTCCAAATCGAACAGGGCGTATTTGGTGGCGATGGCGGTGCCGCCGAACAGCCAGCCCTTGAGTTGGTGGCCGGTCGGGGCGTCGTTCTTGTCCCACAGCTTGAGCCAAGCCTGTTGCTGGCTCTTGGTCGCCATGGTCAGCAGTTGCAAGTCACTGCTGTCCAGTTCTTCGCTGCGGTAGAGGTCGCGGATGCGCGGCAAGAGGTTGGCTAATGCCAACCGCCGCAACACATCCTTCTCGTCCACGCCGAAGGTCTTGGCGATTTCGCCGGGTGTGCGGGCCAGCCGGACCAGACCGGCATAGGTTTCGTACTCGGTGAGTTCGTCGGCATCTTCCCGCGCGACGTTTTCGATGAGAGAGATTTCCAGCGCTTCAGCATCGCTGCAAGTCTCGCGCAAGTCGCACTGAACGGGCGGGAAGTTGCCCGTCTCGCCTT
>JAFKFF010000409.1 GCA_017307315.1 Alphaproteobacteria bacterium | reverse complement strand
GGCAAATCCTATCTGTGGAGCGAAGCGGAAATCGACGCCGCGCTTTCGGGCACCTTCGCGCAGCGCTTCAAGACCGTCTATGGCGTCTCGCGCGACGGCAATCATGGCGGCGGACGCAATCTCCTGCGCCGCATGGGCCATCCCCAACCGGCGATCAGCGAGGCCGACGAAGCATTGCTGCTCAAGCAGCGCGGCATGCTGCTGGCCGCGCGCGACAAGCGCGTGCCGCCCGCCCGCGACGAAACCCTGCTCGCCGACTGGAACGGCATCGCCGTTGCGTCCCTGGCCCAGGCCGGCGCCGTGCTGGAGCGCGCCGATTGGGTGCAGGCCGCCATCTCCGCCTTCGACGCCGTGGTCAAGCGGCTGGGCGACGGCGACCGGCTCTATCATTCCGCCAATGGCGGAAAAGTCGGCGCGCCCGGCTTCGCCGACGACTACACCCATATGGCGCGCGCCGCGCTGATCCTGTGGGAAGTGACCGGCGAAGCGCGCTTCCTCGACGCCGCCAAGCGCTGGGTCGCCACCTTGAACGATCATTTCTGGAACAATGAGAAAGGCGGCTATTGCACCACCGCCGACGATGCCGAAACCCTGATCGTGCGCGCCCGCGTGCTTTACGACCAGGCGGCGCCTTCGGCCAACGGCGTCATGACCTGGGTCCTGAACCGCCTGGGCCAGATCACCGGCGACGGCGCTTACGGTCAACGCGCCCACGCGCTGCTGAATGCCTTCGCGGACGAGTACAACCGCGCCTGGGCGTCCTGCGCCTCCTACATCAACAGCCTGGAAGCGTTCGTGTCGGGCTTGCAGATCGTGGTGGTGGGACCGCGCAACAATCCGCGCACCCAGGAACTGGTCAAGGCGGTGTGGGGCAAGGCGCTGCCCAACAGGCTGCTCTATGTGGTGGACTCCAGCGAGGCGCTGCCCACCGGCCATCCCGCTTTCGGCAAGGGCATGCAGAACGGCGCCCCCACGGCGTATCTGTGCCAGCGCAACACCTGCTCGACGCCGATCACGAGTGCCGTGACACTCAGCCAGGTCCTGACGTTGCCGCCTCGCGCGCCTGTCGGGTCGGCTTAGTTCTTTTTTGCCCCCATCTGTGCGGTAACGGGCAAGCCCGCTACCGCCCGTTCGCTACGCTGTTGCTAGCGAACTCCCCCGCCGATGGCTCCGCCATGCGGGGGAAGAAAGCTGGTGCCTTCCATCAACATGTCTGTCCGGCATTGTTTGGGGCTAGGATTCTCCGGCTAGCTGGCTAACCTCTCGCGGATCGCGAGGCACAGATGACCGGACAGACAGTTTCCATAAACGGCAAGGACGGCAGCTTCAGCGGCTATCTGGCCAGCCCGGGCAGCGGGCGGGGCCCCGGCCTGCTGGTGATCCAGGAGATTTTCGGCGTCAATCCCGTGATGCGCGACATCGCCGACGGCATGGCGTCCCGCGGCTATTACGCCCTGGTGCCCGACCTGTTCTGGCGGCTGGAACCGGGCGTGCAGCTCACCGACCAGACCGACGCGGACTGGAAAAAGGCGCTCGACCTGATGAACCGCTTCGACCTCGACAAGGGCATCGAGGACATCCAGGCCGGCATCGACCATCTGCGGGCGCTGCCCGGCTGTACCGGCAAAGTCGGCGCGCTGGGCTATTGCCTGGGCGGGCAGCTTGCCTATCTGGCGGCGGCGCGGACCGATTCCGACGCCTCGGTCGGCTATTACGGCATCAATATCCAAAACCGGCTGGACGAGGCGGACAAGATCAAGAACCCGCTGATGCTCCACATCGCCGAAAAGGACCAATATGTCCCGCCAGACGCTCAGGCCCGGATCGAAGCGCGGCTGAAAGACCATCCCGCCGTCACGCTCTATCGCTATCCGCAGATGGATCACGCCTTCGCCCGGGTGGGCGGGGCGCACTACGACAAAGCCAATGCCGATTTCGCCAATATCCGCAGCGCCACCTTCTTCCGCCAGAATCTCAGCTAGGAATAAGATTGGCCATGACCCTCACCCGGCCGCTCGCCCAAGCTCGCGGCGTTCCCCACTCGAAATGGTCCTCCGGACCATTCCGCCCGCTTCGCGGTCGCGGCTCACCCTTCGACAAGCTCAGGGTGAGGCTATAAAAATTCCCTCATGCTGAGCCCGTCGAA
>JAFKFF010000292.1 GCA_017307315.1 Alphaproteobacteria bacterium | reverse complement strand
ATCTGGATGCGGCGGTCAGAAGCGCGGCGGCGGCGCAAGGGGGCTGGGCGGCCGTCAATCCCCAGCGCCGCGCCCGGGTGCTGATGAAGTTCGTCGATCTTCTGAACCGCAACATGCAGCCGCTCGCCGAACTGATGTCGCGCGAGCATGGCAAGACCGTCGCCGATTCGGTGGGCGACATCACCCGCGGCCTGGAAGTGGCGGAGTTCTGCATCGGCATCGCCCATCTGCAGAAGGGCGAGTTCGTCCATGGCGCCGGGCCCGGCATCGACATGTATTCCCTGCACCAGCCGGTGGGGGTGGGCGCGGGCATCACCCCCTTCAACTTCCCCGCCATGATCCCGCTGTGGATGGGCATGCCGGCGATTGCCTGCGGCAACGCCTTCATCCTCAAGCCCTCGGAGCGCGACCCCTCCGTGCCGGTCCGGCTGGCCGAACTGCTGCTCGAGGCCGGCCTGCCCAAGGGCATCTTCAATGTCGTCCAGGGCGACAAGGAGGTGGTGGAAGCGATCTTGAGGCATCCGGGCATCAACGCCGTCTCCTTCGTGGGCTCCACCCCCATCGCCGCCCATGTCTATGCCACCGCCGCCGCCCACGGAAAGCGCGTGCAAGCCTTTGGCGGGGCCAAGAACCATGCCGTGATCATGCCCGATGCCGACATGGAGATGGCGGCGGACGCCATGATCGGGGCGGGCTATGGCTCGGCGGGCGAGCGCTGCATGGCGATCTCGGTGGCGGTGCCGGTGGGAGAAGCCACCGCCGACAGGCTGGTGGCGGCCCTCAAACCCCGCGTCGAGAAGCTGAAAGTGGGTCCCTACACCGCCACCGACAGCGATTTCGGGCCGGTGGTGACGGGAGCGGCGCGTGACCGCATCTCGGGCCTGATCGATCACGGCGTCCGGGAAGGCGCCGAGCTGGTGGTGGACGGGCGCGATCTCACCCTGCAGGGCTATGAGAAGGGCTTTTATCTCGGCCCCTGCCTGTTCGACCGCGTCACCACCGACATGGACATCTACAAGACCGAGATCTTCGGGCCCGTCCTTTCCATCGTGCGTTCGCCCGATTACGAGACCGCGCTTTCCATGATCAACGCCCATGAATATGGCAACGGCGTCGCCATCTTCACCCGCGACGGCGATGCGGCCCGCGACTTCGCCAGCCGATGCCAGATCGGCATGGTGGGGGTGAATGTTCCCATCCCCACGCCCCTGGCTTATTTCGGGTTCGGCGGCTGGAAACGCTCGGTCTTCGGCGACCTCAACCAGCACGGCCCCGAAGCCGTCAAGTTCTGGACCCGCACCAAGACCGTTACCGCCCGATGGCCTTCCGGCATCAAAGCCGGCGCGGAATTCTCCATGCCCGTCTTCAGCGATACCGCCGCGAAAAAAAATTGAACACACAATCGGCACACGCACCGTTTCCCGCGTCTTTCGCAACGAACGTGGAGCCAATTGTGCATTGACGCGGAGCCGCCGCAGGCGTTTAATTTTTCCGCGGACGGAAGGCATCCTGCCGACTGCTCGTTTGAGTGTTCTCGGGTGTTGCGTGTGGTCAGGATCCCTTTTGGATCGCCATCGCAAGGTCTGTTCGAACAGGCCAGCTGCGCCCCGATGAACCCGCGAGCGTCCTTAAGGCCTGCCGGGCCCGCTTGGATGCAACTTTCGCAGGAGGTTCCGCATGGAAAGCACGCCACCGGCGATAAGACCCCGGCCCCTCGCGAAGGGGCCAACGGTTCCTTGAAAAAGAACCGCAGCACACAATCGAATCCATGAACAACGGGAGAAATCCCGAACAAAGTGTCCGGCTTGATGCCGGATCGAGACTGGCTCAACCGCGAGCCTTCGGCGCTGGAATGGCGCCGGAAAAGGATTCAAAGCCTTTTCGGCTTACACCCTCGGATCGAAACGGTCCGAGGGTTTAAGCTGTCCGAAAGGCGCGGCACATTCTCCCCGCGACATGCCGGTCGTTGACCGCAAGACGGTTCCCGCCAAATCTGCCCAGCGACTTTGGGAAAACGCCATGATCCGGACCGCCGCCTTCGGGCTCCTGCTCCTCACCACCGCCGCCACGGCGGCGCCTTCGGCACTCCACCTCGAAGACCCCTGGATTCGCGCCCTGCCGGGATCGCTGCCGGCGGGCGGCTATTTCATCCTGCACAATGACGGCAAGAGCGCGCAGACCCTGGTGAGCGCGCAATCAGATGCCTGCGGCATGCTGATGCTGCATG
>JAFKFF010000095.1 GCA_017307315.1 Alphaproteobacteria bacterium | reverse complement strand
AAGGACACCAAGCCGCTGGCCAGACAATTGCTGGCGCGCTTCGGCAGCTTCGCCGAAGTCATCGCCGCGCCGCGCGAACGCTTGCGGGAAATTCCCGGCGTGGGCGATGGCGTGGTCAGTCAGCTCAAGATCGTGGAAGCCGCCGCCGCGCGTTTGGCCCAGACCCGCGTGATCGGAAAGCCCGCGCTGTCCTCCTGGACTGCGCTGCTGGATTATTGCATGGCGGCGATGGCGCGGGCGCCCGCCGAGGAATTCCGCGTCCTGTTTCTGGACCGCAAGAATGTCCTGATCGCCGACGAAGTGCAGGCGCGCGGCACGGTGGATCACACGCCCGTCTATCCGCGCGAAATCATCAAGCGCGCGCTGGAGCATGGCGCATGCGCCATCATCCTGGTGCACAATCATCCCAGCGGCGATCCCACGCCCTCGCGCGCCGACATCGAGATGACGCGGGAGATCGCGGCGGCGGCAAAAGCCCTGAAGATCGCCATCCACGATCATCTGGTGATCGGCCGGGGCGGTCATGCCAGCTTCAAGGCGCTGGGCCTTCTTTGATCCGTCAGGGGCTGCGCAACTTCGCCAGCGCCTCCGGAAAACGGCGCGACAAGGGGACCGCCTGGGCCCCCAGGTCCACCGTGTAATCGCCCGAACCTTCCGGCCTCAGCGCCGTCACTTTGCGGCTGTTCACCAGCCAGGACCGGTGGGTGCGCAGGAACCCGCGCGGCGCCAGATCGGCTTCCATCGCCTGCAGGGACGCGCGCATCAGAAGCCGCCTTCCGTCCACCAGCAGGAACTCGACATAATTCCCCGCCGAGGTCACGGCAAGAATGTCCTCCAGCCGCACTCGCGTCAGCCTGGCGCCATCGCGGATGTCGAAGGTCGAACCACTTTGATCCGCCTGCGCTGGCGTACCGCCCGCCTGCCGCAGCAGATGATTGATCGTCGTGAACAGGCCGATAAACAAGACATAACCCAGAACATCCTTACGCATCTCGAAAAGAAGCTGAGGCAGAAAGGCGCCCGGATCGTAGTGCTGACCCGCCATCCGGTAGATGATCATTCGCAACAAATCGAAGCCGCCAACATGCAGGAATGCGAAAAGGGAAAAGGCCGGCGCATGCAGCAGGAGTTTCCAGCGCGGCACGATGGCGGGTGGCGCAAACCGCCAGGCCAGCCATGGCACCCAGACCGATAGAAGTAAGGTCACCCAGCTCGACCCCTCCCAGACGAGGGGGCCGACGAAACTGTGATCCGGGTCGCTGTTCTGCAGGGTGATGATGTTGATCGCGTTGATCGTCCCCACCAGGACGGCGATCGCAATAAAGGAGTAGAAAAACGTCTGTCGTACGCGCCCGCCCGTCCCGAAAAGCGCGCCGTCCATCCCAAACCCTTGCCGGACAAACCCTTTCATGGCCGTCCGGTCCCATCGGACTTTCGGGGCGGAAAAAGATCGAACAAAAAATCCCCATCGATTTGGCGCGCCGCCACTATAGGGCGGGCCTTCCATGGGGAGAACCGGATGCAAAGACGAACGGTCCTGAAAGGGCTGGCCGCCCTGGCGGCGACGCCCGCCATCGGGGCAGCGGCCCCGGTCATGACGCGCGCGCGTCCCGGCGATGCCGGCTGGCCTTCGCCCGCGGCATGGGAACGGCTGAAAGCGGAAGTGAACGGAAATCTGACAAAGCCCGCCGATCTTTTCGCGGCCTGCCGGACGGGCGGCGCCGGTTGCACGGCCGCGATGGAAGAAATCGGCAATCCTTTCTTCATCGGCGATCAGGCCGGCGGCACGCAGGTATCGGGCTGGCTGAACGCCTGGTCGCCGAAAGCCAGCGCCTATGCCGTGGCGGCACACCGGGCGGCGGACGTGGTGGCGGCGGTCAATTTCGCCCGCACCCACCGGCTGCGCCTGGCGGTGAAAGGCGGCGGCCATTCCTATCAGGGCACCTCCAACGCGCCGGATTCGCTTCTGATCTGGACCCGGCCGATGCACGCCATCACCCTGCACGATGCGTTCATGCCGCAAGGCAGTCATCAGGCGCCCGTTCCCGCCGTGACCCTCGAGGCGGGCGCGATGTGGGCCGACGCCTATGACGCGGTGACGACCAAGGCGCATCGCTATGTCCAGGGCGGCGGCTGTATGACGGTGGGCGTGGCCGGCCTGATCCAGAGCGGCGGCTTCGGCTCTTTCTCCAAGCGCTATGGCACGGCGGCATCCAGCCTGCTGGAGGCCGAAGTGGTAACAGCCGATGGCAGGCTGCGCACCGTCAACGCACATCGGGATGCCGATCTGTTCTGGGGCCTCAAAGGCGGCGGCGGCGGAAGCCTGGGCGTGGTCACCAAAGTCACGCTCGAAACGCACGACCTGCCGGAACGCTTCGGTTATGTCGAATGCAAGATCGTGGCGCGCACGCCGGCGGATTTGCATCGATTGCTGGCACGCTTTGTCGATTTCTATGCCGGCAACCTTTTCAATCCGCATTGGGGCGAAGGGATCACCTTCGGCGAAAATATTCTCGACATCGCCATGACCTGCCAGGGCCTGACCACCGAGGGAGCACGTGCGGTCTGGAAGCCCTTTCTGGATTGGGTGGCGCAGGATGATGCTTTCTCCGCCACCCCGCGGATCAACACCAGCAACGCCTTCAGCTACTGGGATGTCCGGGCGATGCGCGCATCAGGCCCCCATGCCGTGATGTTCGACGACCGGCCCGGCGCCAATCCCGCCCATGGCTGGTGGAACGGCGACGAGGAACAGGTGGGAATGTTTCTTTACGGCTATGATTCCTTGTGGTTGCCGCAATCCCTGCTGGAATCCGGTTCCCGTTCGCGGCTCGCGGATGCGTTGTTCGAAGCCAGCCGCCGGATGATCGTTCGGCTGCATTTCAACAAAGGCCTTGCCGGCGGCATGCCGGATGCCATCGCGCGCGCGCGCGGCACCGCGACAAACCCGAAAGCGGCGGACGCCTTCTGCCTGGCCATCATCGCCACCGGCGGCGCACCGCGCTATCCGGGCTTGAAACAGCCGGACGACGCGACAAAGGCCGCCCGCGACGCCGGAAACGTGGACCGCGCCACGGCGACCCTGAGAGCCATCGCGCCCGAGGCCGGTTCCTATGTCTCGGAAAGCAATTTCTTCAACGCCGATTGGCGGCGTGAATTCTGGGGCGGCAATTATGAAAGGCTCGCCGCCGTGAAAGCGAAATACGATCCCGACGGGCTTTTCACCGTTCATCACGGCGTCGGCAGCGAAAATTGGAGCGATGACGGCTTTACCCGGACACGGTGAGCCGAAATTTCCATTTCAAGGCGGTTGCGATACGACCCGCGTATAGAGGCTGGTCATCCGGTAATTCTTCCGTGGACCGGTGACGCGCCAGGCGACGCGATAGGCATCGCGGTTCAGAGCGCGATAGCGCCCGCGATACATGTCGTCGCCGCACCGGTGCAGAATTCCCGCCCACCCGGACGACAGATCGAGATCGTGGAAATGGCTGCCGTCGGCGCGAAAGACTTGCGCGCCGCCGTCACCAAGCACGATGCGGTAATGCTGCGAGGCGTCGGAAACGTGGCCGCCGAAGACAAGCCTGCCGCTCTCTTCCAGCCGCAGGTCCGTCGCCGCCGCGGTGACCGATGCACGCCCTTCCAACCACCCGCGTTGCGCCAACCGCAAATCGTGGATGCGCCGGGAAAGGCGCCATTCGCCATGAAGAAAAGCGCCCAGGTCGCGGACCGGCCACATCTTGGCCGCGCTTAAAACTCAGCGGCCGTCCTTGCGGAACACAGAGACCAGCGCCGCCGCAAGCCCACTCTTGAGCAGGGTCGCCAGCAGGAAGGGCGTCACGCCGACAGCGACGGCCTTGGTCCAGCCCAGCGAAACCGCCAGCCAGGCGACGCCGGGCACGAACAGAACAACATGCGCGGCGATCATCGCCAGCGCCATCGGCGCCAGACCGCGCGCTTCGCGCGCCGCCCAGCCGGCGAACCAGGCCGCGGGCAGGAAACCCAGAAGGAAGCCGCCGGTCGGGCCCATCAGATAGGCGGGACCGGCCAATGCGCCCGCGAACACCGGCAGGCCGGCAACGCCTTCGGCGAGGTAGGCCAGGACCGTCGCGGTGCCGATCCGGCTGCCGAAACTGGCGCCGATCAGAAGCACCACCAGGCTCTGCATCGTCACCGGCACCGGCCAGAACGGCACCTGCACTTTCGCCGACAGCGCCAGCGCCAGGCTGCCACCCGCGAGCATGGCCAGGGTCCGGCCCAGCGCAGGCAGGCGCGTGATATCGAGCGAGCGGGAAATCGGGGTCATGGGGCGCATCTCACCAGAAGCAACAAGCCTCGTTATCCGACTTGATCCGGCATGGCAATCCTCGCGAACCACCGGAGAAAGCATGGAAATTCCGCCTCCCCGCACGCTTTGTCCCCTTCGCTTGGCGCAAGGACCCGCCTTTGCTAGAAGCCAGCGTCAAGCAGAGGCTTTTCCCCATGATCCCCCGCTACGCCCGCGAACAGATGGTGTCGATCTGGTCGCCCGAGACCAAATTCCGCATCTGGTTCGAGATCGAGGCGCATGCCACCGACGCGCTGGCGGAGTTGGGCGTGGTCCCGAAAGAGGCCGCCGCCAAGGTCTGGGAGAAAGGCCGGGACGCCCAATTCGATGTCGCCCGCATCGACGAGATCGAGCGCGAGGTCAAGCATGATGTGATCGCCTTCCTCACCCATCTGGCCGAGATCGTGGGTCCTGAAGCCCGTTTCGTGCACCAGGGCATGACGTCGTCGGACGTGCTGGATACCTGCCTCAACGTTCAGTTGATGCGCGCCGCCGATCTTCTGATCGCGGACACCGACGCCCTGCTGGCGGCGCTGAAGACCCGCGCCTTCGAATACAAGATGACGCCCACCATCGGGCGCAGCCACGGCATCCATGCCGAGCCCACCACCTTCGGCGTCAAGCTGGCCACCTATTTCGCGGAATTCACCCGCGCCCGCGCCCGCCTGGTCACGGCGAGGGACGAAATCGCCACCTGCGCCATTTCCGGCGCGGTCGGCACTTTCGCCAACATCGATCCCAAAGTGGAAGAGCATGTGGCCGCGAAAATGGGCCTTTCCGTCGAGCCGGTCTCGACCCAGGCGATCCCGCGCGACCGCCATGCCGCCTATTTCGCGGCCCTGGGCGTGGTCGCGTCATCACTGGAGCGGCTGGCGATCGAGATTCGCCATCTGCAGCGCACCGAAGTGCTGGAGGCCGAGGAATATTTCTCGCCGGGCCAGAAGGGCTCGTCGGCCATGCCGCACAAGCGCAACCCGGTCCTGACCGAAAACGTCACCGGCCTCGCTCGCATGGTCCGCTCTTATGCGATGCCCGCGATGGAGAATGTGGCGCTCTGGCATGAGCGGGACATCTCGCACTCCTCGGTCGAGCGTTACATCGGTCCCGACGCCACCATCACTCTCGACTTCGCCCTGGCCCGGATGACCGGCGTCGTCCAGAAGCTGGTGGTCTATCCCGACCGGATGCAGGAAAATCTCGACCGCACCCGGGGCCTGGTCCACAGCCAGCGGGTGATGCTGGCCCTGACCCAGGCGGGGGTCTCGCGCGAGGAGAGCTATCGCATGGTCCAGCGCAACGCGATGCGGGCCTGGAACGGCGACGGCAATCTTCTGGACCTGCTCAAGGCCGATCCGGATGTCGCCAAGGCCCTTCCGGCCGCCAAGCTGGAAGCCATGTTCGACCTGGGCTATCACCTGAAACAGGTGGACACCATTTTCCGCCGCGTCTTCGGAAGTTAACCTGTTGATATAGAAAGAATTTATCGGACTCCTGTGGACGGGAACCCGCCATGCGGCGCTGCGGCCCCGGGAATCATTGCTCCAGGCACCACCTCTCCCTAAATTCGGCTGACGCTGACGGCTCCACGAACGGCGTCCAAGGACATCTCCCATGAAAAGACGGCGCGTCATCTACGAAGGCAAGGCCAAGATCCTTTACGAAGGAACCGAACCGGGCACCGTCATCCAGTATTTCAAGGACGACACCACCGCCTTCGACGCCCAGAAAAAGGCCGTGATCGAGGGCAAGGGCGTCCTCAACAACCGCATCAGCGAATATCTGATGACCCAGCTGGCCGGCATCGGCGTGCCGACCCATTTCGTGCGCCGCCTCAACATGCGCGAGCAGCTGATCAAGGAAGTCGAGATCATTCCGCTGGAAGTGGTGGTGCGCAACGTCGCCGCAGGCTCCATGTCCAAGCGGCTGGGGATCGAGGAAGGCACCGCCCTGCCCCGTTCCATCATCGAATATTATTACAAGAATGACGGCCTGCATGACCCGTGGGTGAGCGAAGAGCATATCACCGCCTTCGGCTGGGCCAGCCCGCAGGACCTGGACGACATCGTCAACCTCACCATCCGCATCAACGATTTCCTCTCCGGCCTCTTCCTGGGCGCGGGCATCAAGCTGGTCGATTTCAAGCTGGAATTCGGCCGGCTGTGGGAAAACGATTACATGCGCATCGTGCTGGCCGACGAGATCAGCCCCGACAGCTGCCGTCTGTGGGATCTGCAGACCAACGAGAAGCTGGACAAGGACCGCTTCCGCCGCGACCTGGGCGGGGTGGTCGAAGCCTATAGCGAAGTCGCCAAGCGCCTCGGCATCATGCCGGAATCCGCGCAGGGCGAGAACAAAGGGCCCGTGTTGGTCAAATAATTCCACCCCTCATGCTTCGACAAGCTCAGCATGAGGGTTTCAACTCTTCTCCTCACCCTGAGCTTGTCGAAGGGTGAGCGGTACAAGTGAATATGAAAGCCCGCGTCTTCGTTACTCTCAAGAATGGCGTTCTCGATCCCCAGGGCAAGGCCATCGGCCACGCCCTGAACGGCCTTGGCTTCGAATCCGTGGGCGAGGTGCGCCAGGGCAAGGTGATCGACCTGGATCTTTCCGAGACCGACGCCGCCAAGGCCAAGGCCTCGCTGAAAGAGATGTGCGAGAAGCTTCTGGCCAACACCGTGATCGAGAAATACGAAATCGAGATCCGATAGGCGGGCCATGCTCAAGCCCGCGCGGCTCGTTCTCCTTCCTCTTCTGCTCCTGGCGCTGCCGGCCTTCGCCCAGACGACCACGGAAGCGTTGCTGGCGCAGCCGCCGGAAAAGCTGGCGGCGCTGAAAAACGACCCGCATGTCGCCAAGGCGCTGAAGTTCCTGGAAGTGTCCGACACCCGCGCCGATGTCCTGAAAAAAGCCGATGGCGTGCTCGATACCGTGGTCCTGTCGGAACAGCATGAGCATCCCGGACAGAACGCCCTGTTCTGGCGCGCCTTCCGCGACCGGGTGCGCGGCCAGGTCCAGCAGGAGATCGATGATTTCATGCTGCTGTCGGCCCAGCTTTATGCCGAACGCTTCACCGATGCGGAACTCGACCAGCTGATCGCCTTTTATTCCAGCGGCATCGGGGCCAAGTACTTCAAGGAACGCGCCGCGCTCGACCGGCAGGAGATCGACCTGGCCTCGGCCTGGAGCGATCAGGTCGCGCCCCGCGTCTTGGAAAAAGTGCGTGCGAACATGAATGCCGGCAAGGCTCGGCAAAGGTGAAGGCCCGATGAAATCCGCCGTGATCGTCTTTCCCGCTTCCAACTGCGACCGCGATGCCGCGACCGCGCTGGAAGAAATGACCGGCAAGAAGGCCGCCATGGTCTGGCATCAGGACAGCGAACTTCCCGATGTCGATCTGGTGGTGCTGCCGGGCGGCTTCTCCTACGGCGATTATCTGCGCTGCGGCGCCATGGCCAACCAGTCCAAGATCATGGGCGCCATCAAAGCCCATGCCGCCAAGGGCGGCGCGGTGCTGGGCATCTGCAACGGCTTTCAGGTCTTGACGGAATCGGGCCTTCTGCCCGGCGCCTTGATGCGCAATGCGGGCCTGAAATTCGTCTGCAAGCCGGTGAGCTTGCGGGTGGAGGAAAGCCAGTCGTCCTTTACCCGCAAATATGAAAAAGGCCAGACCGTCACCTTCCCCGTCGCGCATGGCGAAGGCAATTACTATGCCGATGACGAAACCCTGAACCGGCTGGACGGCGAAGGCCGGGTGATGTTCCGCTATCAGGACAATCCCAACGGCTCGGCGCGCGACATCGCCGGCATCCTCAATCAAAAACGCAATGTGCTGGGCCTGATGCCGCATCCGGAACGGGTGGTCGATCCCCTCACCGGCGGCACCGATGGCCGCAAGCTGTTCGAAAGCCTGATCGAAGCGCTCTCATGACCAAAATCACGCCGGAACTGATCCGCGAGCATGGGCTCTCGGACGAGGAATATGCCCGCATCAAGGGCCTGCTGGGGCGCGACGCCAATCTTGTGGAGCTGGGCGTCTTCTCCGTGATGTGGAGCGAGCATTGCTCCTACAAATCCACTCGCGCGCATCTGAAGAAATTGCCGACCAAGGCTCCCTGGGTGATCCAGGGCCCGGGCGAGAATGCCGGGGTGATCGACATCGGCGATGGCGATGCCTGCATCTTCAAGATGGAAAGCCACAACCACCCCTCCTTCATCGAGCCCTATCAGGGCGCGGCGACCGGGGTGGGCGGCATCATGCGCGACGTCTTCACCATGGGCGCGCGCCCCATCGCCATGATGAACGCATTGCGCTTCGGCGAGCCCGAGCATCCCAAGACGCGACATCTGGTGTCGGGCGTTGTCTCGGGCATCGGCGGCTATGGCAATTGCATGGGCGTGCCCACCGTGGGCGGCGAGGTGAATTTCCATCGCTCCTACAATGGCAATATCCTGGTCAACGCCATGTGCGTGGGCCTGGCGCGCACCGACAAGATTTTCCTCTCCGCCGCCAAGGGCGCGGGCAATCCTGTCGTCTATGTCGGCTCCAAGACGGGGCGCGACGGCATTCACGGCGCCACCATGGCGAGCGCCGAATTCAACGAGGACAGCGAGGAAAAGCGCCCCACCGTGCAGGTCGGCGATCCCTTCACCGAAAAACTCTTGCTGGAGGCCTGCCTGGAACTGATGGCGACCGACGCCATCATCGCCATTCAGGACATGGGGGCGGCGGGTCTCACCTCCTCTTCCGCCGAAATGGCGGACAAGGGCGGCAGCGGCATCGAACTCGACCTCGACAAGGTGCCCCAGCGCGAAGAAAATATGACCGCCTATGAAATGCTGCTATCCGAGCGCCAGGAGCGCATGCTGGCGGTGCTGAAGCCGGGCCGCGAAGCCGAGGCGGAAAAAATCTTCCGCAAATGGGAACTGGATTTCGCCGTCATCGGCGTGACGACCAACACCAACCGCTTCATTGCCAGGCACAAGGGCGAGATCGTCGCCGACATTCCCGTCACCTCGCTGTCGGATGCCGCGCCCGTCTATGAGCGGCCTTTCGTCAAGCGCGCGCCGGCCGCCGGCCAGCCCGCTTACGACAGCAAGAAGCCTGTCCTGGACTCGCTGGCCAAGATTCTGGCCGCGCCCGACATGGCCTCGCGCCGCTGGATCTGGGAACAATATGACCACAGCGTGATGAACGACACTGTGCAGCCGCCGGGCGGCGACGCCGCCGTGGTGCGCGTGCATGGCACCAGGAAAGCGCTGGCCATCACCACCGATGTCACGCCCCGCTATTGCCGCCCCGATCCCTTCGAAGGCGGCAAGCAGGCGGTGGCCGAAGCCTGGCGCAACCTGACCGCGGTGGGCGCCACCCCGCTCGCCGTCACCGACAATCTCAATTACGGCAATCCGCAAAAGCCCGAAATCATGTGGGAGATCGTGGCCGGCATCGACGGCATCGGCGAAGCCTGCCGCGCGCTCTCGTTCCCCGTGATCGGCGGCAATTGCTCGCTCTATAATGAAACCAATGGCGAAGGCATCCTGCCCACCCCCGCCATCGGCGGCGTCGGACTTATCAAGGACGTGACGCGCCAGGCCGGCATCGGCTTCAAGCGCGACGGCGATGTCATCATCTTGATCGGCGAAACCAAGGGCCATCTCGGTCAATCGGTCTATCTGCGCGAAATCGAAGGCAGGGAAGAAGGCGGCGCGCCGCCGGTCGATCTTGCCACCGAAAAGAAGCACGGCGATTTCGTGCGCGGCGTGATCGAACAGGGCCGCGTCGATACGGTGCACGACCTGTCCGACGGCGGCCTTCTGGTCGCGGTGGCGGAAATGGCGATCAAGGGTAATATCGGCGCCGATATCGGCCAGGCTTCACTGGCCGATGCCATTCCCTTCTTCTTCGGCGAGGACCAGGCTCGCTATCTGATCGCCGCGCCCTTCGCCGAAGCCGAAAAGATCGTGGCCGAGGCCCGCGCCGCGTATATTCCGGTCACGGAACTGGGCAAGACCGGCGGGAGCGAGATCATCCTCAACGACAAGGACCGGGTCGCCTTGGCGAAACTGCGCGCCGCGCATGAAGACTGGTTCCCCCGCTTCATGGGCCGCGAAGAAATCCCACTGACGAATTGATAAGGGATCAAGTGAGGACACCGCCATGGGCATGAAAGCCAGCGAAATCGAGGCGCATATCCGGGAAGCCTTTCCCGATGCCGAAATCGAGATCAAGGATCTGGCGGGCGACGACAATCATTTCGCCGCCGTGATCGCTTCGTCCGCCTTCAAGGGCAAGAGCCGCGTCGCCCAGCACCAGATGGTCTATGCCGCCCTGAAAGGCCATATGGGCGGCACCCTGCACGCGCTGCAGCTGCAGACTTCGGCCAAGGATTAAGCGCCGTTCCAAGCGCACCGTTCCTCATGGTGAGCTTGTCGAACCATGAGGAGATTCTGGGCTCACCCTTCGGCAAGCTCAGGGTGAGGATCGGCGTATCAAACCAAATCCCCCCAATCTTTCTTGCGCATCGCGCGGAACGTCTCCTTGTCGCGCCGCGCGATAAAGGCGTTCCGCAATCCGGCCACCTCGCACAGCGGCAAGGTGATGCCGGGCTTGGTCTCGATCGCGGGCTTGATGATCCGCGCGACAGCGGAATGGGCGACCGGCGCGCGCGACACCGCGACATAGGCATAACGCTCGTCCTCGTACGGCACCGACGCACCCTTGGCGATGCGATGATCGCGCGAACGCGCCAGGCGCTGCGAGAAATGGCACCAATCCGCGCCCGTTAAAGGGCACGCCCGGTCATGCGTGCAGGGCGCCGCGACATGGCCGCCCGCCGCGATCAACGCCGCCCGCGCCGCGCGGATGCGCGCGAAACCGGCCGGCGTGCCCGGCTCGATCAGCACCAGCATGCCGTCGGCCACCTGCCACAATTCCAGCGTCACCCGCGCTGCTTCGGCTTCCGCCAGTTCCGCCAGCACATAGCTGGCGCTGACCAGCGCGGCGCGCGGCTTGGGCGCCCCGGCTTTTCCCGCGATCAACCGGGCCTCGGGCAAGAGGCGCGCCGCCAGATCGCGAAACACCGGGTTGGGTTCGACCAGGACGCTCCCGGCCACCGATGGCCAGGCCGCGCGCGCCGCAAGTGCCGCCGTGCCAGGCCCCGCCCCCACATCCAGATGGCTCATGGGCGCAAAATCCGGAACCGCCTCCCCGATGCGTCCGAACACAGCGGCAGCGGCGGCAAAGGTCGCGGGCGCCCGCGTCACCAGATAGGCCAGGGCATCGGCGGGATCGGCGATGGCGGCCGAAGTTCCGCCGTCCCGATAGGAGACCGACAGCTTTGCCGCCCGCTTTTCCAGGTCCTTGCGCGAAACCCCTTCCAGCAGAAGGGCGATAGCCGCGTTCAGCGCCGGTGTCATGACGCCGCCTTGACCCTTGTGCGGGCGGTGCTTAGATCAATGACGCTTTCCAAAGGGTCCGTCCCATGTCCGATGTCCAGGCACGCATTGCCGACGATGTGAAGAACAATGACGTGCTGCTCTACATGAAGGGCACGCCGGTCTTCCCGCAATGCGGATTTTCGTCCATGGCGGTGCAGATTCTTTCGCATCTGGGCGTGAAGTTCAAAGCCGTCGACGTTCTCGCCGACCCGGAAATTCGCCAGGGCATCAAGGATTTCTCCAACTGGCCGACCATCCCCCAGCTTTATGTGAAGGGCGAATTCGTGGGCGGCGCCGACATCCTGCGCGAGATGTTCGAGGCCGACGAGCTTCGTCCCTTCCTGGCCGAGCGCGGCGTCGCGCTGGAACCGGCCGCTTAAGAAATCCTCGGCCTCACCCTGAGCCTGTCGAAAGGTGGGCTCTCGTCATTCCCTCACTGCCCGAAATGCCGTGACCAGACCGGCGCGATGGCGGGCCGGCGCGAGACCGCGTCCGCCAGGGCGGTAAGGCGCGGCAAATGCGCCCGCCGCCACTCCTTGCCCACGCTCCAGCGCGAGAACATCGCGGCATAGATGTCGAGCAGCGAAAAGCCGCCCGCCAGCACGGTGGGTCCCGCCATCACACGTTCCAGCAACAGAAGCCGCTCGCGCACGCGATTGCGCGCCTTTTCCCGCAGAGCGTCGGCGGCCGAACCTTCGGCGGCAAAGCGCTGCGGATAATCCACGATCTCGACAAAGGGATAGATCTCGCTCGCCATGAAGGCGAGCCAGCGATAGGCCGTCGCCCGCTGCGGCCCGGCCCGCGGCGGCAAAAGCCCGCTTTGGGGAAAATGATCGGCCAGGGTGAGCAGGATCGCCAGCGATTCCGTGACGATCTCGCCTTCCGGCAGGCGCAGGGCGGGAATCTTGCCGCTGGGATTGAGGCTGAGGAAACGGGGCTCCTTCTGCTCGTTCTTTTCCAGCGACACCAGCTCGAACGCATAAGGCGCGCCGATCTCCGCCAGGGCCGCCTCGGCGGAAAACGCGCCCGATCCCAGATCGCCGTATAATCGATAGGCCATGCTTGTTGCCCCCATCCGGAGCCAAGGCGCCCCAAAGCAGCCTATCGCGAAGCCGCAAAAGAAAAAGCCCGCAGGCGGCGCCTGCGGGCTTTGCATTTTTGGCAATCCACGCGGCGAGCGCGTGGAATTGGCAATCAGCGCGAATAGAATTCCACAATCAGATGCGGGTGCATCTGCACGGCGTACGGAACGTCGGCCAGCTTGGGCGCGCGCAGCAGCTTGGACGTCATCTTGCCGTGATCGACTTCGACGTAATCGGGCGTGTCGCGCTCCGCGCTCTTGGAGGCTTCCAGCACCAGCGCCATTTCCTTGGCCTTGGGCGAGAGTTCCAGAACATCGTTCGCTTTGACCTGAAAGGAAGCGATGGTGACGCGGCGGCCATTGACCTTCACATGGCCGTGGCTGACCAGGTGGCGGGCGGCGAAGGGCGTGGGCACGAACTTGCTGCGGTACACGACGGTGTCGAGGCGCGTCTCGAGCAGGCCGATCATGTTCTCGCCGGTGTCGCCGGGACGGCGCGCCGCGTCCTGATAATATTTGCGGAACTGCCGCTCGGTGATGTTGCCGTAATAGCCCTTGAGCTTCTGCTTGGCCTGCAGCTGGGTGCCATAGTCCGACAACTTCTTGGCGCGGCGCTGGCCGTGCTGGCCGGGGCCATAGGAGCGCTTGTTGACCGGGCTCTTGGGGCGGGCCCAGATATTCTCGCCCATCCGGCGGTCGATCTTGTACTTGGAATTGGCGCGCTTGCTCATCGGTCTCTTTCGGGTTTTCGGATCCAGGTGTCTGGAAAGGCGGCGCACTATAGGCAGCGAACAAGCCAAGTCAAACGCCCGCAACTTCCAATTGAGTGTCCCTATTCAATCATAGTAATATCAATGGCTTATATGACATTCCGGTCCGGCGGGGGCACTGGTACAGTTTGAAATCTGGCGGACGCATGGGCTGCGGCCCAGAGCAGCGCCTTTGAGACATCGGCGAGATTGTGAAGCCAACCGAGGCTTCGGAAATCCGGGCTGCTTAATCGGGCGCGCGCCAATCGCGAAGCCGTTCCGCAGGGGTTGGAACACGCAGGCGTTCGCTCGCCGAAAGCAATGGTCCCCGGGATGGAACATCTTCGCGTTCGCCCCGCTTCTTTTCCGAGCCCGCTATCGCGACGAAAAT
>JAFKFF010000291.1 GCA_017307315.1 Alphaproteobacteria bacterium | reverse complement strand
GGCTGATGCCCAGGTCTGTGGACTAGGTGCCGCTCAGGGTCACCGCGTGCCGGGGCCGCTCCTGCACGTCGAAGGTGAGCGGGATGGTGCCGTCGCTATCGAGCTTTGTTCCCGCGCGCACGCTGACGCCGGAAAAGACGCCCAATGCTGCCATCCGTTGGCGCGCCGCTTCGATGCGGCTGGGCCGGTAGCGGTCGCCGCGCTTCACATCCAGCGCCCGGCGCACGAACGCTGCGTTGACGTCCTTCAATCCGCTGAAGACGATGCGGCCGATCGTGACGCGCGGGCCGGTGACCACGCGATAGGAAAGATTGACGGTGTGTTTCTCATTGTCGGCGATGGCGATGGGTGCTTCGACGGTGGCGAGCGCATAGCCGTCTTCCTGCAGCGCCGCCAGCAGATCGGCCTGCGCGTCCAGCACCGGATTGGCCGCCGCCGGATCCCCGCTCCTGATGCGGACCGCGGCGCGGTCCGCCTCCGGCACCGCGCCGTCGAAGGCAATGGTGCCGATATGAAAGAGCGGGCCCCTTTCGACGGCGATAGCGATGACGGCCGGGGGCTGGGCCGGCGCGTCGTCGAGAATTTGCGGCAGTTCCGGATCGTCCAGGTCGCGGCCCGCGATCTTGATGGTCACGCCGTTGAGGTAATAGCCGAAACTGTCCAGCACGGTCTGAAGCCGGGCGATGTCGGTTTGGGCTCGCTGCACCAGCGCGAAGGGCGGCACCGGCACCTTGTCCTTCAGGGCGACGAGCTGGGAACTGGCGCGCAGCGCCGCGTCGATCTCGCCCGAACCGCTGCCCGCCAGATTGACATCATAGGGTTGCGGATCGGCCGCCTTCGCCGGACCGGCCGGCAAGGCCAGCAGCAGAAAGAGGGCGGCTCTTGTGATCGGGGCAAAGCGCGGCAAATGCAAACCGTTCGGAACGGGTTTCACGAGGCCCCGGTCATGGGGCGGCTTAAAGGATTCGACCTTGCGTCAAACCCGATTGTATGGGCCGCGCGCGGTGAAATACAGGCTCAGCCCGGTTTTCCCGCCTCGGAAACCATCCCTTCGCGCGGACCAGGTTCCTCCCCTCCCTCCGTCGGCGGCGCGATCACTTCCTGGCGATTGCGCGGCAGGGATAGGGGATGGGTCTTGCGCACGAAGGCAACCAGGCCTTCGCGCACATAGGCGCCGAGATCGGAGGATTTGCCGGCATCCGCCGCGCTGGCCAGAAGGCGCACCTTCATGCTGCTTTCGGTGAGGTCGACCACCTGAACCTTGAACACCTGCCCGTCCCAGAGATTGGACTCGCGCACCAGCCTTTCGGCCTCGACGCGCAGCACATCGACGTCGAGCGTGTAATCGAAGAAGAACATCACCGATCCCACGATGGTGGCCGAGGAACGCGTCCAGTTCACGAAGGGATTGGTGAAGAGATAGGACAAGGGCACGATCTGGCGCCTGAGGTCCCAGAGGCGGACCACGACATAGACATTGCCGATCTCCTCCACCGTGCCGAACTCGTTGTTGATCACCACGGCATCGCCCAGGCGCAAGGGCTGGGTGAAGGCGAGCTGAAGGCCCGCGATCAGATTCTCGAACAGGGGGCGGGCGGCAAGGCCCGCCACGATGCCCGCCACGCCGGCCGAGGCGAACAGCGAGATGCCGAACTGGCGCACCGAATCGAAACTCATCAGGGCGAAGCCCACGGTGAGCGTGGCGATCAGCGCGTTGATCGCCTGGCGCAGGATGCGCATCTGGGTGGCGGCCCGGCGGGCGTTGAGATCGTCGGTGTTGTCGACGCGCAGGCCGAAGGTGTAGCGGTCGATCGCGATATTGACGAGCACGCCCACGATCCAGCCCATCTGGATGATCGCCAGCGCCAGGAAGATTTTGCGGATATCGTCGCGCAGATCGTGCGGCGGATGCAGCAGGGGCAGCACCACCGATAGCGCGAACAGGATCAGCATGAAGCGCACCAGGCGGCGGGTGCGCAGCCAGGCATGGAGCAGGAAGGGATGCCATTGCGGCGGGCGCTTCTTCAGCCAGCGCGTCACCAGGCCTTGCAGCGCCAGCCCCGCCGCGACGATGCCGACAAAGCCCAGGACCGCGAACGCCCAGTCGGGGATCCAGGGCGTGAATTTGGCAAGCCATTCCAGAAGGTCGCGGAACTGCGCACGCACGGCCTTCATCCGCCCTGTCCCCTCGGCAATATCAAAGGATTGAAAAACAAGAGCAAAATCGAACGGCCCT
>JAFKFF010000290.1 GCA_017307315.1 Alphaproteobacteria bacterium | reverse complement strand
TTGCTCTTGGATGGTTTGCTCCAAAGAGTTTTTCTCACCGGTGAACTCGTAGTTCATTGTGGCGAATTTTTTGAATTCCCGGCGCTCGCCAGCAGGTACCGTGCGTTGAATGCCGAAATACAATACAGGGCGCTCGGAGAGATCGTCGCGGACCCATTTGGAATTTCTGAAGCGGGCGCTCCTCTGTATGAGCTGTGTCGGGTTCGTCTTCTTATTTACGAGGTCGTAGCCAATGCTCCAATTCGACATGGAATCATCGCCGATCGAGCTTTTGGGGAAGAATAAAGCTGGGCGGATCGACTTATATGCAATCGCAGCAGCCCCAAGAACCGTAGACTTTCCGCCACCGTTGGTGCCGATCAAGGCTGTAACAGGGAAGTCAAAGGCTACCGTTTCATTCTTAAAGGCGCGAACTCTACTCAACCGAATGTTACGCAAATAGCTCCCATATTTCAGGGCTTTAACTTTTGCTATAAGGTCACGAACGACATTGTCGCGAATTTCTGAGCGGTATTTGGGTGCCATGGAAGTTCCCCTCTAGCCCTGAAGTAACCTCGATGATGTAAAACTTCCACCTAAAATAGGCGGCAAGAGCGGTCACGGCATGCAAATGCTGGCGGCGCATCCATTTCCCGCCGGCATTTGCAACCCGGCGATCCAGCTAAAGGGTTGGCGGGCGCCCCCGATCCGCTAGGGTTTGGATCATGATTCACCTGTTCTCCTACGGCACCTTGCAGCAGCCCGGCGTGCAGATGGCCTCGTTCGGCCGGCTCCTGAAAGGCGCCCCCGACGCCCTGCCCGGCTGGAAGAAGGAGATGGTGGAGATCACCGATGCGGAAGTCTTCGCCCAGAGCGGCGAGCGCTTCCATCCCATCGTGGTGCCGGGCGCGGCGGGCGACGAAGTCGAAGGCCTGGTGTTCGAGATCACGGCGGAAGAACTGGCCAGCGCCGACCGCTATGAAGTCAACGACTATAAGCGCATCGCGGTGACCCTGAAGTCGGGCCTCGAAGCCTTCGCCTATGTGAAGGCCTGATCCGCGATCCGGAAAAAGCGCAAGCGGCCTTTTATTGCGGCGTGCCGGCGCCGAAAATGGTCAGGCATTGGCGATAGCTGCGGGTGAACACGCCTTGCTGCGTTTCGGCATCGAAGGCATTGCGCTCCGAATCCTGGCGCGCCACCGCCAGGCAGAAGGCGTTGTTGGGCTCGGCCTGGGCGGTCTGGGCTGGCGCGACCTGGGCGGGCGTGGCGGCCGGCGCTGTGTCCGCCACCGGCTCCGCTTCGCCGGAATCCCCCAACCCGACCGAATTCATCGTCTGCGACCAATCGGCATCGCTGCAGGCGCTGAGGGCGAAAGCCGCGATCAACGCGGCGGCAAGACGGAGTTTCATGGCGCGGGACTGTAGCGGGAAACCCGCCTTTCGCAAGCTGGCCGCTTTCAACCGGGGCTCGCGCCCGACAGCACGTCCTTGACCTTGGCGGCGAGCTGCTTGAGCCCGAACGGCTTGGGCAGGAAATGCAGGTCGGAGGCATTCTCGTCTTTGCGGCGGAAGGCTTCCTCGGCATAGCCGGACATGAAGATCACCGGCAGGCCGGGCTTCAGCGCCTTCACATGCCGCACCAGGGTGGGGCCGTCCATGTTGGGCATCACCACATCGGTGACCAGCAGATGGATGTCCTGCTCGCCCTTCTGGACGATCTCCAGCGCTTCCTCGCCGCCGCTCGCCTCCAGCACCTGATAGCCGCGCATGCGCAAGGCCCGCGCCGCGAAGCTGCGCACCGCATCCTCGTCCTCGACCAGAAGGATCGTGTCCTGGCCGGTAACGTCGCGCGCCGGCGCGGCTATCGGCGCTTCCACCGGAACGGGACTTTGCTCGACACGGTAGCGGGGGAGATAAATCTTGAAGCTGGTGCCGCGCCCGACCTCGCTGTCCACGGTGATGAAGCCGCCGGACTGTTTGACGATACCGTAAACGGTGGCAAGGCCAAGGCCCGTGCCCTGTCCCACCGGCTTGGTGGTGAAGAAGGGATCGAAAATCTTGCCCAGATGCTCCTTGGCGATGCCGGTGCCGGTATCGGCCACTTCGACGCGCACATAATCGCCGGGCGGCATGATGGCGGTGCCCAGGCTCTTGGGCGCGCGCACCGTGTCGTTGGCGGTCACGATGGTGACGGTGCCGCCGCCGGGCATGGCGTCGCGGGCATTGACCACCAGATTGATGACGGCGTTGGAGATCTGGGTCTCGTCGGCATGGAC
>JAFKFF010000094.1:19623-24787 GCA_017307315.1 Alphaproteobacteria bacterium | reverse complement strand
GGCCGACAAGCGCATCTGGATCTTCATCATTTCGGATTTCTCCATCGTGATCGGGCTCTACGGCATGGGCCTGTGGATGCCGCAGATGATCAAGGCGATGGGTTTCACCAATCTGGAAACCGGCTTTCTGGTGGCGCTGCCTTACATTGTGAGCATGGCGGGCATGGTGCTTCTGGGCCTGTCGAGCGACAGGACCGGCGACCGGGTCTGGCATGTGGCGGGCGCCGCCTTTGCCGGTGCGCTGGGGCTTGTGGGCGCGGTGCTGTTCGCCAATCCCGTGCTGGTGATGGCCTGTTTCTGTCTGGCCGCCTTCGGCATTTACGGCGCGCTGGCGGTGTTCTGGACCTTGCCCACCGCGATCCTGCGGGGCATGGCGGCGGCGGGCGGTCTTGCCCTGCTCAATTCCTTTTCCAATCTGGGCGGCTTTTTCGGTCCGACCCTGATGGGCCGGCTGAAGGATGCGACCGGCGACTATGTTCTGGGCATGTCGCTCCTGGCTGCGATGCTGGCCTTTGGCGGCGTCGCCACGCTCCTGATCGGGCGCGCGTTTTTTCCGGCCGCGAAAGCATGAGCATCGCGATAGAACCTGCCGCCGAAGGCGATCTCGGTGACATTGACGCGCTGTGGCGGGAAGCATTTGCGGATGACGAACCCCGCCATCGCGCCGTCCTCACGGTTCCGGTCAAGCTGGCTTTCCAGCCGGACCTGTTTCTGGTGGCGCGCGAAGGCGGACGGTTGGTCGGCTCCGTCATGGCGGGCTATGACGGCTATCGCGGCCACATCAACCGGATGGCGGTTTTGCAATCGCATCGGCGACGCGGCGTCGGCCTTCTTCTGATGCGCGAGGCGGAAGCCAGGCTGAAGGCGCTGGGCTGCGTGAAGATCAACCTGCAGATTCGCGCCGGCAACAATGACGTGGCCGAATTTTACCGCAAGCTGGGCTATGCGGTGGAAGAGCATCTCGACATGGCGAAGAAGATGTCATGACCGTTCAGATTCGCGCCGTAAATGAAGCCGATGAGGCGGCCGTGGTGAGCCTGTGGCACGCCTGCGGCCTGGCGGTGGGCAACAGCGATCCCTTGCGGGATTTCCGCGCCGTGCGGGGACGTTCCTCATCCGAGATATTGGGCGCGTTCGACGAGACCGGCCGGCTTCTGGGAAGCATCGCGGTGGGCTTCGACAGCAACCGGGGCTGGCTTCATTATGTGTCCACCGATCCGGCCTGCCGTGGCCGGGGCATCGGTCGGGCGCTGGTGACCGCCGCCGAGGATTGGCTCGCCGCGCGCGATGTCGTCGATGTCCATCTGACGGTGCGCGCCGCCAACGCGGCCGCGGCGCAATTCTACGAGCGCATCGGCTATCACACGCTGCCCAGCATCATGATGGAAAAGCTGCTGCGCAAGCCGTCCGACGGCAGGCCGGCTTGACTTGCCCGGAAGCTCTTGGTTTGTCTGCCGTCACAATGAATCGTGCATTCCTGTTCCCCGGACAAGGCAGCCAGGCGGTCGGCATGGGCAAGGCGCTAGCCGATGCCTTCCCCGCGGCGCGCGAAGTGTTCCAGGAAGTCGACGACGCGCTGTCGCAGAAATTGTCCGCGCTGATGTGGGGCGGGCCCGAAAGCGATCTGACGCTGACCGAGAATGCCCAGCCTGCCATCATGGCGGCTTCGATCGCGGTGTTTCGCGTGCTGGAAAAGCAGGGCGGTTTGAATCTGGCGCGTCATGCGCGGCTGGTTGCGGGCCACTCGCTGGGTGAATATTCCGCCCTTTGCGCCGCGGGCGCCTTCACCCTGGCCGATACCGCGCGCCTTCTGAAGATTCGCGGCGGGGCCATGCAGTCCGCCGTGCCGGTGGGCGAGGGCGCGATGATCGCGCTGATCGGCGCCGATATCGAAACCGCCGAAGCGGTGGCCAAGGATGCCGGTGCGGACGGCGGCATCTGCGTCGTCGCCAACGACAATGCGCCGGGGCAGGTGGTGCTGTCCGGATCGAAGGACGCGATGGACCGCGTGGCGGATATCGCCAAGGCCAAAAGCGTCAAGCGCGCCATTCCCCTGGCGGTGTCCGCGCCTTTCCATTGTCCCTTGATGCAGCCCGCCGCCGACGCGATGGCGGAGGCGTTGGGCAAGGTCACGATCCACCCGCTCGCCGCGCCGGTTCTCGCCAATGTGACGGCGGCTGAAGCGAGCGACCCCGAAAGCGTGCGCCGGCTTCTGGTCGAACAGGTCACCGGGCGGGTGCGCTGGCGCGAAAGCGTTCTGGCGCTGAAGGGGCTTGGCGTCGGCACGACCATCGAGATGGGCGGCAACAAGGTGCTGACCGGCATGGTCAAGCGCATCGACAAGGATCTGCAGACCGTTACGCTCGACACGCCGGACGAAATCGAAGCCTTCGCGAAAGGTCTGTGACCATGTTTGACCTGACAGGCAAAACGGCACTGGTAACGGGCGCGTCCGGCGGCATCGGCGGCGCCATCGCCAAGGCGCTGCATGCGCAGGGCGCGGCCGTGATTCTTTCCGGTACCCGCGCCGAGGCGCTGGAGGCGGCGAAAGCCGAACTCGGTTCGCGCGCCTTCATCGCACCGGCCAATCTTTCCGACATCGCCTCGGTCGAAGCCTTGCCCAAGGCGGCGGAAGACGCGGCCGGGGCGGGCATCGATATCCTGGTCAACAATGCCGGCATCACCCGCGACAATCTCTTCATGCGCATGAAGGACGAGGAGTGGGATCAGGTGATCGCGGTCAATCTCACCGCCGCCTTCCGCCTGTCGCGCGCCGTTCTGCGCGGCATGATGAAGAAGCGCTGGGGCCGCATCGTCCAGATCACCTCGGTGGTGGGTGCCACCGGCAATCCCGGCCAGGGCAATTACGCCGCCGCCAAGGCGGGACTGGTGGGCATGACCAAATCGCTGGCCGCCGAGGTCGCCTCGCGCAACATCACCGTCAACGCGGTGGCGCCGGGCTTCATCCAGACCGCAATGACCGATGTCCTGACCGACCAGCAAAAGGAAGCCATCGCCACCCGCATTCCGGCGGGCCGCATGGGGATGCCGGAAGAAATCGCCGCCGCTGTGCTCTATCTGGCGTCGCAGGAAGCGGCCTATGTCACCGGCCAAACCATTCACGTCAATGGCGGAATGGCAATGTTATGATTGAAAAATCAAAGGGTTAAATGCGAAGTGGCGGGGCCGGAGCGATTGTGTTACGAACCGCCGATCCGCGAAGCACCCCCAAATGGTGAATCATGTGCGGTCCCGGCCGTTGTTCAGACGGAACGGGTTTGAAAACTAGGAGAGGCTTTTAAGTCCATGAGCGATACTGCGGAACGCGTGAAGAAGATCGTCGTCGAGCATCTGAATGTCGATGCCGACAAGGTCACCGAAAATGCGTCCTTCATTGAAGACCTGGGCGCCGACAGCCTCGACACCGTCGAGTTGGTCATGGCGTTCGAAGAGGAATTCGGCATCGAAATCCCCGACGACGCGGCGGAAGCCATCGTGACGGTCGGCGACGCGGTCAAGTATATCGACAAAGCCAACGCCTGATTTGCGTACCATGCGCCGGGTTGTGGTAACGGGACTTGGCCTGGTCACGCCGCTGGGTTGCGGCGTGGAGGAAAGCTGGTCCGCTCTTCTGGCCGGGAAATCCGGCGCAAGCCGCATCACCAAATTCAAGACCGAGGACCTGGCGACGAAAATCGCCTGCCAGGTGCCTCGCGGTGATGGCGCGAACGGAACCTTCAATCCCGATCAGTGGGTCGATCCCAAGGAACAAAGGCGCATGGATGATTTCATCATCTATGGGCTGGCGGCCGCAAAGCAGGCGGTGGTCGATTCCGGCTGGCGGCCCGAGAGCGAGGAAGACCGCAACCGCACCGGCGTGTTGATCGGCTCGGGCATCGGCGGGCTGGCGGGCATCGAGGACGGTTCGATTCTGGTGCATGAAAAAGGCCCCCGGCGCCTTTCGCCCTTCTTCATTCCCGGCCGGTTGATCAATCTGGTCTCCGGCTATGCCTCGATCGAGCATGGCTACAAGGGCCCCAACCATGCCGTGGTGACGGCTTGCGCCACCGGCGCCCATGCCATCGGCGACGCCGCCAGGCTGATCGCGCTGGACGATGCCGACATGATGCTGGCGGGCGGGGCGGAAGCCGCGGTCTGCCGCATCGGCATCGCGGGCTTCAATGCCTGCCGCGCGCTTTCCACCGGCTTCAACGACACGCCCGAAAAAGCGTCGCGGCCTTACGACAAGGACCGGGACGGTTTCGTGATGGGCGAGGGCGCCGGCGTGGTGATGCTGGAGGAACTCGAGCATGCCAAGGCGCGGGGCGCGAAGATTTACGGCGAAGTGAAGGGCTATGGCCTGTCGGGCGATGCCTTCCACATCACCGCGCCGTCGGAAGACGGCGATGGCGGCTATCGCGCCATGCAGATGGCGCTGAAGCGCGCCGGCCTTTCCGCGTCCGACATCGATTACATCAACGCCCATGGCACATCGACCATGGCGGACGGGATCGAGCTGGGTGCGGTGGAGCGGCTTCTGGGCAATGCCGCGCCGGGCAAGCCGATGTCGTCCACCAAGTCCTCCATCGGCCATCTTCTGGGCGCGGCGGGTTCGGTGGAGGCGATCTTCTGCCTGCTCGCCATGCGCGACGGCATCGTGCCGCCCACCATCAATCTGGAAAATCCCGACGTCACCACGGCGATGGACCTGGTTGCGCTCAAGCCGCGCAAGCACGAAGTGAATGTGGCGATGTCCAACAGTTTCGGCTTCGGCGGCACCAATGCCGCGCTCATTCTCTCCAGGGTCTGAATGTTCCGTTTCCTGATCCTCCTGGTGATTTTGGGGGTGATCGGCGTCGGCGTGGCGGAATGGGCGAACGAGACCTGGACCGGCCCCGGTCCCGGCAAGCGCGAAGCGGTGGTCCTGATCAAGCCGGGCAGCGGCGCCGGCGGTATCGCCCGGCAACTCGAAGGCGCCGGCGCGGTGTCGAACGCGCTTCTGTTCCAGGCCGAGCTGTATGTCCATGGCCTGTCGTCCCAGGCCAAGGCGGGCGAATATGCGCTGCCGGCCTTCGCCAGCATGGCGGACATCGCCAAGATTCTGGTGGACGGCAAATCCATCCAGCACAAGCTGACCGCCGCGGAGGGGCTCACCTCCGACATG
>JAFKFF010000094.1:0-19565 GCA_017307315.1 Alphaproteobacteria bacterium | reverse complement strand
CCGGTCCTCGCCGGCGATCCCGGTCCGGTGCCGGCGGAAGGATCGCTCCTGCCGGAAACCTATCTTTTCACCCGCGGCACCAGCCGGAGCGAAATGATCGGGCGCATGGAAAGCGCCGCCCGGACATTCCTGGACGCGCAATGGAAGAACCGGGATCCGGATCTTCCGCTTCGGACGCCGGAGCAGGCGGTGATCCTGGCCTCGATCGTGGAAAAGGAGACGGCGCTTCCCGAAGAGCGCCGCCATATCGCCGCGGTGTTCATCAACCGGCTCAAGGCCGGCATGAAGCTGCAATCCGATCCCACCATCATCTACGGGATCACCAAGGGTTATCCCTTGGGCCGCGGCATCCACGAAAGCGAAATCGCGGCGGACACGCCCTACAACACTTATGCCATTGCCGGCCTGCCGCCCGGGCCGATCTGCAATCCGGGCAAGGATGCCATCGCCGCCGTGCTCAAGCCGGCGGCAAGCCGGGATCTTTATTTCGTCGCCAATGGAAAAGGCGGCCATGTCTTCTCGGCCAGCATGGCCGAGCATGAGCGCAATGTCGCGGCATGGCGCAAAGTGGAACGGGCGCGGCAGGGCCTTCCGGCCGTCGAGACCGCAAAACCCGCAAAGCCCAAGCCCGCCGCGAAGGTCCGCAAGCACCGCGCGAGGTGACAGGCGCGCGAGCCGTGTTTAGATTTCGGCGATTCCGGAGTTCACCGCATGAGCATCGTCAGCATGACCGGCTTTGCCGAAAGCGCCGGCAGCCATGAGGGGCTGCGCTGGCGCTGGGAAGCCAAGAGCGTCAATGGCCGCAGCCTCGATCTTCGGTTGCGCACGCCGCCGGGATTCGAATCCCTCGACCAGCCGGCGCGGACAATGGCGACGGAACGATTCCGGCGCGGCAATCTGCAAGTCTCCCTGACAGTAGAGAGCGATCCGGGGATGCGCGGGCTGACGGTAGACCCCGTGGCGCTGGCCAGCGCGGTCAAGCTGGCGCGCGAGCTCGCGGCCGATACGGGTCTGGCTCCGGCCCGCATCGATGGCATCCTGGCGCTGAAAGGCGTGATCGTGCAGGAAGAGTTGGCGGCGCTCGATCCGGTGGCGCGCGCCCATCGCGACGCGGAAATCCTGCGCAGCCTGGCGCTGGCCTTCGATGCCCTGATGCGGGCGCGGTCCGGCGAGGGGGCCAAGCTTGCGCTGCTGCTGTCGGCCCAGGTGGACGAGATCGCCCGCCTGGTGGCGGAGGCCGAAACACTGGCCGCGGTTCAGCCCGAAGCGCTTCGCCACCGCCTGACAAGTCAGATCCAGGATCTGCTTACGGGCGCCGGCCTGCCGGAAGACCGGCTGGCGCAGGAAGTCGCGCTTCTGGCCACGCGCGCGGATGTGCGCGAAGAACTCGACCGGCTCAAGGCCCATGTTCAGGATGCCCGCGCTTTGCTCAAGAGTGGCGCGGCGGTGGGCCGCAAGCTGGATTTCCTGTCCCAGGAATTCAACCGCGAAGCCAATACTTTGTGCTCGAAATCCGCCGACATCGCGCTCACCCGGGTGGGTCTGGCGCTCAAGGCGGTGATCGACCAGTTCCGCGAGCAGGCCCAGAATGTCGAATGACATGCAGCGCCGGGGATTGATGCTGGTCCTGTCCTCGCCGTCGGGCGCGGGCAAGACCACTTTGTCGCGGCGGCTGCTGGAAAGCGACGCGGCCGTCGCCATGAGCGTGTCCGCCACCACGCGCCGTCCCCGCCAGGGCGAAGTGGAGGGACGGGACTATTTCTTTGTTTCGCCGGACAGTTTCACCGGCATGGTGCAAGCCAATGCCTTCCTGGAACATGCGCTGGTGTTTGGAAACCATTACGGGACGCCGAAGGAGCCGGTGACGCTGGCGCTGGCGAAGGGACAGGACGTCCTGTTCGATATCGACTGGCAAGGCACGCAGCAGCTTCGCCAGCAGGCCGGCGACGATCTGGTCAGCATCTTCGTGCTGCCGCCCAGCCATGCCGAACTGGAGCGGCGCCTGCGCGCGCGGGCGCAGGATTCCGACGATGTGGTGGCGGCGCGGATGGCGCGCGCCAACAACGAGATCAGCCATTGGGCGGAATATGACTATGTCGTGATCAACGACGATCTCGACGCGACCCTGGCCAAGATCAAAATCATCCTGGCGGCGGAACGCATGAAGCGCGGGCGCCAGACCGGCATCACGGCGTTCGTCGGCCAGCTGACGCGATAGGAAGCAGCAACGTCAAGACTCTCTCGATCCAGGCCGCGTCGGGATCGCGCGATGTCACGATGATGCGGAAATACATCGCGCCCGCCGCGGCGGCGAGGAAAGCTTCCCAGTCGCCATTGGCGGGAAACTCTCCCCTTGCCATGGCGCGCTCGAAGATGGCGCGGATGGCCGCAAGCCGCGCGTCGCCCAACGCCTTCCATTGCGCGACGACCGTTTCGCCGCGGTCGATCTCCAAACCCGCGCTGATCGCGGCGCGTCCGACAGGCGAATTGAGAAAGAGCGCCAAGCTCTTCAGGGCGATTGCGAAATCGCCGGCAAAGCTGCCGGTATCCGCCAGAAGGACCTGCTGGTTGATGCGCGCGGCAATGGCGTCCAGGACGAGTGCGGATTTCGTGGGCCAGCGGCGGTAGAGCGTCGAGCGCGTCACCTGGGCCCGTTCCGCCAGATCGGACAGCGAAAAAGCCGCGAATCCCTTTTCCACCAGAAGCAGGAGTGCCGCATCGAAAATCCGCGACGACACCAGGGCGGCACGGCCGCCGGGGCGTTTGGCGGGTTTTTTGGCTGGAAGCGGCATTGACTTGGTCCGGCTTTCTACTAAAGCTACATATGTATCTTTAATAAATTCCTTTTTGGAGAATCCAATGCACCGCATAATGCCTTATTTTTCCAGGGTTTTCGCACCCGCCATTCTTGTTTTCGGCCTGGCCGTGCCAGCCATGGCCCAAACCCCGCCCGCGGCCGCGCCGCGGGTTCCCACGGTGAAGATTCTTGCCATCGGCGAGGTCACCGGGGCGCCCTTGTCGGCGGAGCTTCGCGGCAAGGAGGTCCGGGCAACGGTCAATCTCTACCTCACCGGCAAGGTGGATCAGTGGTATCTGCGCGGGGACGGCAAAGGGACGGTGTTCCTGATGAATGTCGCCACCGAAGCCGAGGCCAAGGCCCTGCTCGACAAGCTGCCGATGAGCGAAGCGGGCGTGCGCAAATTCAGCTATGTCCCGCTCGGACCGATGGCGCCGTTGCGCAACCTGCTGATGGCGCAGCCGGAGCGCTAACTATCTGAACCCAGCGCGCGGGCGAGGGCGGCGAACTGGGCAACCGTGAGTTGCTCCGGCCGCGCGGTGGGATCGATGCCGGCCTTTTCCAGAAGGTCTTCGCCGCCCAAGGGCTTGAGGCTCTGGCGCAGCATCTTGCGGCGCTGACCGAACGCGGTTGCGGTGACGGTCTCCAGTTTCCGGATATCGGCCTCTGCCACCGGCGCGGGCAATGGGTCCAGCCGGACGATGGACGATGTCACCGATGGCGGCGGCACGAAGGCGCTGCGGTTCACGTCGAACAGGATTTTCGCTTTGGTCCGCCACGCCGCCAGGACGGACAGGCGCCCATAATGCGCGCTGCCCGGCTTGGCGGTGATGCGCTCGGCGACTTCACGCTGAAACATCAAGGTCAGGCCGGCCCAGAAAGGCGGCCAACTCGCGCCCGACAGCCATTTGATCAGAAGCGCCGTGCCCACATTGTAGGGCAGGTTGGCGGCAACATGCGTGCCGGGCGGCAGGATCGCGCGCTCGTCAAAATCCAGGGCATCGGCCTCCATGATCTCCAGGCGCCCGGGATAGGCTTTGGCGATCGCCTCCAGGGCCGGCAGGCAGCGGGGATCGCGCTCCACCGCCACCACCTTGTCCGCACCCTCGCTGAGCAGCGCACGGGTGAGCCCGCCGGGGCCTGGGCCCACTTCATAAAATGTGCCGCCGTCCCCGGCGCCCGCCGCCCGCGCGATCTTGCGCGTGAGATTGAGGTCGAGGAGGAAATTCTGGCCCAGCGACTTGCGCGCGGCCAGATCGTGCGCGGCGATCACATCGCGCAGAGGCGGCAGGCCGTCAGGCATCGGCCTGGCTGCGGGCATCGGCCATGTCCGCCGCCATGCGGATGGCCGCGATCATGCTGCGGATGTCGGCCTTGCCGGTGCCCGCGATGTCGAGCGCGGTACCGTGATCGGGCGAGGTGCGCACGATGGGAAGGCCGAGCGTGACGTTCACCCCGTCCCAGAAGGACAGGGTCTTGATCGGGATCAGGCCCTGGTCGTGATACATGGTGAGCGCCGCATCATAGGTCTTGCGCGCTTCCTCGTGAAACAGCGTGTCGGCGGAAAGCGGGCCCATCACGCGATGACCCTCGGCGGCGAGCGCCTTCACGGCAGGCGCGATGACCGCCAACTCTTCGCCGCCCAGCACGCCTTCCTCGCCGGCATGGGGATTGAGCCCCGCCACCGCCAGCCGCGGTTCGGCGATGCCGAAGTCCCGGGTCAGGGATTGGAGGATGATCTCGGCGGTCTCGCCTATGCCTTGCGCGCTGATTGCGGCCGGTACTTTGGCCAGCGGCGTGTGGATGGTTAGCGGCACCACCCGCAGCTTTTCGCTCGCCAGCATCATCACCGCGCGCGGAGCCTTGGTCAGATGTTCCAGGAACTCGGTATGGCCGGGAAAGGGGAAACCCGCTTCGATCAGGATCGCCTTGTGGATCGGGGCGGTGACCATGGCGGCGGCGTCGCCGCCAAGACAGGCGCGGGCGGCAATCTCGATGGCTTCGATCACCGCCGCGGCGTTGGCGGCATCCGGCTTGCCCGGGGTAACGCGGACCTTTGCCTTGGTCGGAATCAGCGCGCCGGCATGGTCGGCAAAGACCCCGGCATCGCCCACCAGTTTCAAGGGATGTTGCCCGATCCGCCCGCCCAGCCGGTCGAAGGCGGCACGCGCGATCTCGGGCCCCACGCCGGAGGGCTCGCCCATGGTAATGAGAACGGGTGCGCTGCGGGCCGTCATGGCGCCGCTCTCGGCAAGGCCGGCGCGGGCCTTATCACCGGACTTCGATCTCGACGCCGCGCCTCAAGTCGCGCATGTAGCGCCGCGCCATGGCGGAAATCTGCTGCTGGAAGAGCTGGTTTTCCACGTCCTGGCGGGTCGGCATCTTGTAGGCGGTCTGGACCACGATCTTCTTGTCGCAGCGCCCGATCAGTTCCACGCCCGCGTCGGACAGGAACGGCACCGCCGCTTCGCCGGATTTGGTGGCGGCGAGCGCCTTCTGGATATCCGGACTGAGGTCGCCGACCTTCATGTCGCCCAGATTCATGTACACCGAGCCGGAAAGCTGGGTTTGCACTTTCTGCAGCATCTCGCAGCCGCCATAGCTGGCGCGCAGATTGGTGGCGATCTTCATCGCGGACTCGATCACTTCCTTGCTGGGCGCCGAGCCCAGCGGCAGCAGCAGGCGGGAGAGCGGCAGGGTGCTGTCGGCCGTGACCGGCGGCTCGGCCTGGGTGTCAATCTTGGTGCCCAGCGGTTCCTGGCGTCCGCGCAAGGCCAGGATGTAATAGCCGCCGATGGAACGGATCGGAGGCGACACGCTGTTGACCGTCATCTTGGTCAGGGCGGCGTTCAGTTCCGTCGCCAGCTGGCCCTCATGGACCCAGCCGATGTCGCCGCCCGATGCGGCGGACGGCGATTGGCTGAACTGGCGTGCCACCTGCGCGAAATTGCCGCCCGATTTCAGCTGCTCTTCCACGCTCCGCGCCGTCTTCTGCGCTTCGGCGTCCTTGTCGGGATTGTCGACCGGGAAAAAGATCTCGCTGACCAGATAGTGGGGCTTGTCGGCGCCTTCGGCATAGCGGGCCAGTTCCGCATCGACATCCTCGGGCGTGATGTTGATGCGGTCCTGATATTGGGCCGACACGGTTTTTTCCCAGGCGATCTGGGCGGTGAGCTGGGTGCGCAGCGCCTCCAGGCTCGAGCCCGCATTGTTCAGGACTTCGCTCAATTGCGCCATGGTCAGGTGATTGTCGGCGATCATGCGGTTGATCTGGTTGTCGATCTCCGCCGGCGACACCGTGATGTGCTTCTTGATCGCTTCCTGGAGTTCCAGCTTCTCGTTTTCCAGCTGTTCCAGGATCTGTCCGCGGATGCGCTTTTTTTCCTCGTCGGTGGGCTGGATGCCGGCGGTGGCCAGGAACAAGGCCATGCGCTGGCGAACCTCGAACTCCGAAACCGAAATATCGTTCACGGTGGCGGCGATGCCGTCGCTCTCGCCATTTTCCGGCGTGTCCGGGATCAGCGCGGGCCGATAGACTTTCTGTTTCGGCGGCTCGAGCGCGGCGCTTTTCTGGGCCGGCTTGGCCGGAGCGGGCTTTGCCGCGACCGGCGCCGGGACGGGCGGGGTTGCAGCCGGCGCCGGAGTGGGCGGAGCCGCAACCGGCGAGGCGGCAGGAGAGGGGGCCGCATCGGCGGATGGCGGCGCGTCGGCCGTTGGCGGATCGACCGCGGCCAGATTCTGCTGCTGCGGATAGGCGGCGGTTCCCGCGCTCAAAAGAGCGGCAATGCCGAACAGCGCAGATGAGACGATACGCATGGTCAAGGTCTGGTCTTCGCCGCTGGTCCGATCGCAAGGGTCGGCCAAATGCTCCCGCTGGTGCCGGTTGCCCCTAACCCACGTACCAGAATAAAGAATTTCCCCGGCCGATCAAGTTGCCGGGCTCACGGGTGGCTGGTGGCGAAGACATTCTGCGGGAACAGGCTGAAAGGCTGGACCGGCTGGTCGCCGGTTTTGAGCGAAAAGCGCAGAATCACCGAGGTCGAGGGGGGGACGCCCTGGATGGCGTCGAAGGTGTATTTGCGCCGATAGGCCACCGAGATCGCCAGGCACTCGTCCTCGTAACCCAGGCCATATTCGGTATCGAGCATCTGCCCGGCCAAAAGGTCGCGCTCCACCGCCGCGAAGGCCTGCCAGTTTTCATAGAAATTGATGTCGGCCTGGGCGTTGATCTGCTCGCGGGTGGGCAGGCCGAGATTGAGCGCCTCGGCCGGAAGATGGACATAGGCGACTTGCACCGACGAGCGGCCATAGGTTCCCGTCACATAGATTTCGTGACGCCGGAGCGTGCCGTTGCCGCGGTCCAAATCCAGCCGGTCGGTGACGTTGAAATGGGGGAACTTGATCGAGACCCGGCCGATCACGTCCGAGGCGGTTCCGTTCTCGCCGGTGAAGCTGGCGAAGACGGGGTCGGGCTTGAGGCGATAGGTCTGCCCGATCAGGCCCTGGACCTCGCCGCCCCTGAAGATGGCGCTGGCCATGAAGCCGACATTGGCGCGCGGGCCGCTCTCCACCAGATCGTAACCGGGCATCTGGTTGATGCTGAAAAGGTTGTTGTCGTCGAACTCGAAGGCGTCGGCATCCTCGATGGGCAGACCGCTGGGGTTTCCGCCATAAGGCTGGGCGATCATCTGCGCGATCGGCTCGAGGATGTAAGACGTGCCGCCGCGCGTGTTGGCGACGAAGGGCCAGCGCCAGTCCAGCGCCACATAAGGAACGCCGCGCGCGACATAGCGGCTCTTGTCCGGCACGTTCGGATAGTTCACCGGGTCGTTGTTGTCGATGTGATAGACGTCGCCGCGCGCGTCCGCGATCAGGGTCCAGAGCTGGCCCCCGCCCATCACCATCGGCAGCCGCCAGTTGAGTTCGGTGGTGAAGCGCTGGCTGTCCGGTCCGCTGCTGCGCGCCAGCGAAACGCCGCTGACATCCAGCCGGAAGCGGCCGCCCGCGACCTTGCTGGTGGGGATGAAGGTGTAATCCAGCCGCGGCAACACATAAGGGATCAGGCTTTGCGCGTCGGCGGCCCTGAGGCCCTGGAAATAATAGCTGGAAAGCGAGAAGCGGCTGCGGCCCGTGACATTCTCGATGAAAAGATCGTTCACCAGCCGATCGAGGTAGGAGATGTCGTAGAAGCGCATATAGGCGCTGTTGTTGGTGAGCTGGGTGTCGAAGCCCACCCGCCAGCCGTCATTGTTGGCCCAGCCATTGTCGAGGGCGAAGCGGCCGGAGCCGAAGAGGTGGTCATAGACCTGGGCGCCATCGTTGCCGCCAAGCCCGCCGTTGGGATTGTAGGCGACGGAGCCTTGCAGCCACATGCCGCTATTGTTCCAGCGCGCCCGGTACTCGCTCTGCATCAATTCGCCGCCGCGGGTGGAGAATTGCGGCGCCAAAGTCAGATCGTTGGTGGGCGAAAGCGCGATATAATAGGGAATGCGCGCGAAATAGCCGATCTTGGTGGAATTGCCCACGTCCGGCGCCAGAAGGCCGCTGGCATATTTCACCGTCGGATCGGGCTCGGTGAGGAAGGGCGTGTAAAGCACCGGCACGCCGAAAAGCTCGAGCGTGGCGTTGGAGAAGTGGATGCGGTGCTTGACCTGGTCGTAGACGACCTTTTCCGCCTTCACCTGCCAGAGCGGCGTGCGGTTTCCGGGTTCATTGCAGATCTTGCAGGGGCTGTAGACGGTCCTGTTGGCGATCACCATGGTGCCGCCGATGCGCTGGGCGCTGGCGGCGGCCAGGCGGCCATTCTTGCCGATCAGGGCGCCGAACCCCGAAAGCGCGCCGTCGCGCATATGATCGGTGAGCACGACATGATCGGAGAAGGCGACATTGCCGCTGGTGTCGGTGACGCTGACATTGCCATCCGCCGTCACCTTGTCGGTCTTCTGATTGTAGGTGACTTTGTCCGCGTTCAGGATGCGGCCCTGATCGACGATCTCGACATGACCGACCGCCGAAACGGTTTGGGTGTCGCCGTCGTAAACGATTTCATCGGCCTGCAGCAGAATCTGGTTGTCGGCGGCGGGACGCGCGGGTTTGGGCGGCGCGGTGGCGGCCTCCGCCGCGGCTTGCGCCAGCCAGGGGGAAAGCGCGGCGCCCAGCAGAAGAAACCGGAGCAGCGCCGAGCGGCGCGGGCTCATCCGTCCTCCTGATTGAACAGAAGGGTCATGCCGATCAGGATCGCGGCGATGGCGGGTGCGGTCGCCGCCAGCAGCAAGGGCACGGTGCCCGATTGGCCCAGAACGCGGGTGAGGTCGGAAAAGAAATAAACCGCGAAGCCGCAGGCCGCGCCCAGCAGGATCGCCTTGGCGACACCGCCTTCTCGCGAAATGCGCAAGGAAAAGCTGGCCGCCATCAAGACCATCGCGGCGAACAGCGCCGGCAGCGCATAGAGGGTATAGAGATAAAGCTGATAGCGGGTCGCCGAGAAGCCTGCCGCCTGCGCGGCACGAATGAAGCCCGGCAGGTCCCAGAAGGACAGCGTGTCGGGAGAGGCGAAGCTTTCCTGAATCTGTTCCGGCGTCAGGGTCGTTTCCAGGGTGAAGGTGTCGTGATGCACAGGCCTGCCGTTCGTGTCTGACACCCAGGCGTCGCGCAGAAGCCAGGCGCGTTCCCGAAGCTGGCCTGACCTGGCGTCGATGCGGCCGGTGAAATGATCGTTCGCGCCATACAGGAAGACGATCACGTCCTCAAGGTTCTGGCCCTGGTTGGCGACACGCAGGGCATGGATCACCGACTGTTTGGTCTCATCGCCCTGGCGCAGCCACAATCCGTTCTGCGATACCGACAATTGGGAGGCCTGGCCTTTGACATAGCGCGCTTCCAGGCCCGCGAACTGGGTGAACATGCGGGCGGATATGGGCGTGAAGATGGTGACGGCGAAAACCCCGATCGCGACCGCCACAGCCAGCGGCGGCAACAGGAAGTCCCAGGCCGAGAAGCCGGCGGCCCGCGTCGCCACCAGTTCCTGGCTGCGCGACAGCCGCGCGAAGGTGAAGACGCTGCCGCCAAGGATCGCGAAGGGCAGCATCTTCTGGCCGAGGTCCGGCAGCTGCAGCACCGCCATGCCGATCACCACCCCGGTCGATACATCGTGGCCGGCGGTGCGGTTCAAGAGATTGACGATGTCGATGGAGAAGGCGAGCACCAGAAGGGCGCCATAGACGATGGCCACGCCGAGCAGGAACTGGGCCGCCAGATAGCGGTAAAGGGTCCAGGACCAGCTCATGCCGCGAGCCCCTGCGTGGCTGCCCGGCGGCGGGCCAGAATGGCGCGAGGGCTATAGCCCATCAAAACCAGAAGCGCCCCGGCCATCCCCAGAAGCGGTATCAGATAGAAGAGGGCATTCAATTCCGGATGGCCGGAGGCCGGTCCGGCGACGCCATAGCCGGCGATCCGAAGCGCCGCGGCGGCGAGCGAGGCGCCGGTAAGCCGCATGGCGAGAGCGCCCCGCTGGCGGCGTCCGCGCGTGATGGCGGCCAGCGCGATCATGGCGAAAGCCAGGCAATAGAGCGGCTGCGACAGCCGGTTGTTCGCTTCCGCAAGGTAAGTGCCGCGAATCTTCTGCGGCAGGGAGGTGTCGGGATTGAGCAGTTCGCCCAGATAGCGCTCGCTGGTCTGGCGCTGGCCGGTCCGCATCGGGCCGGCGAACTGATCCAGGTTGATCACATCGCTCTTGAATTTCAGGACGGACAATTCCTTTCCGCCTTGCGCGCTCTGCTCGACGGTGCCGTCGAACATGATCAGGCGCGCGCCTTGCGGGGTCTGCGCCAGCACGCCGCGTTCGGCGAGGTAGGTGATCGGCCGGCGCACGTCGCGGCTGTCGTGCACCAGGATGCCGCGGATCTGGCCGTCGTTCCCCAGCTGGCGGATGAAGACGGTGAGGCCCGGAGCGGGCGGATTGAATTCGCCTTCGTTCAGGAGCGCGGCGCCGATATCGGCGCGGATGTCGAGAACCTTGGCGTTCAAGGCCTGCTGTCCGGCCGGCATCAGCCAGAGCGCGCAGGCCCAGGTGAGCGCCATCACCAGCCCCGCGGCGAGGAAGACCGGTACGGCCAGCTGCCGCTGGCTGAATCCCGCCGACGCCATCACCACCAATTCGCTGTCGCTGTTGAGCCGCGACAGGGTGAACAGCGCGCCGAAGAAAAACGCGATGGGCAGGATGATCACCAAAAGGCCCGGCAGAACCAGCACGGTGAGGTAGATGAAGGTCGGCGCCGACTGGCCGCGATTGATCACCAGATCCAGAAGCCGGAGCGACTGGGTCATCAGAATAACGCCGGTCAGGAGCAGGGTCAGAATCGCCACCGGCCCCAGAATCTGTCCCAGCACGTACCAGGACAGTTTCGGCAGTTTCTTGGGGCCGCGGCTTGGCTGTTCGCGCCGCGGACCGCTATGCTGATCTTCTGTCATGTCGCTCCGGGAGCAGGCGCGCTATCGCGGACTTTCGCCACTCTCACGATTCGACCTAAACTAGCATTGCTTTTCGGCCCTTCGCCAACCCGCAAATCCGGAGAAATTCATGGAAATTTCCTTTGCCGCGCCGTCTTCCAAGGTTCGCGCGGGCGCATGGGTGGTGGCGGCTTCGGAAGGCAAGGCGCTGACCCCCGCCGCGGTCAAGGCCGACAAGGCGAGCGGGGGCGCCCTGACCCGGGCGCTGCAATTCTCCCGCTTCACTGGGAAGGCAGGGGAATTGATGGATGTGGTGGCGCCGGAAGCGTCGGGCGTCTCGCGGCTGGTCCTGGTTGGATTGGGCAAGCGGGCCGCGCTCGATGCCAAGGAATTGGAAGTTATCGCCGCCAAGATCGTGGCCCGGCTGGAAAGCCTGGGCGAACCCGCCGCCACTTTCGAAGTCGAGGTTCCCAAGGGCGCCAAGGTCCGTGGCGGCGAGGCGGCGGCACACCTCGCCTTCGGAGCGCGCCTGCGCGGTTACAGTTTCGACAAGTACCGCACCCGCAACCTGGATGAATATAAGCGGCACCTGCAGACGCTCACCGTGGCGACCGCGGACGCGGCGGCGGCGCGCAAAGCTTGGGCGGGCTTGAGCGCGGTGGCGGACGGAGTGCTGTTCGCGCGCGATCTGGTGAACGAGCCGCCGAACGTTCTTTACCCGACGGAATTCGCGCGTCGCGTCAAGGCGCTGTCGAAGCTGGGCCTGAAGGTCGAGGTCCTCGGCGAAGCGGAAATGAAGAAGCAGGGTTTCGGCGCGCTGTTGGGCGTGGGGCAGGGCAGCGAACGGGAAAGCCAGCTTGTGGTCATGCAGTGGAACGGTGCGCGCAAGAAAGGGGCGCCGGTCGCTTTCGTGGGCAAAGGCGTGTGTTTCGACACGGGCGGCCTCTCGCTCAAGCCCAGCGCCGCCATGATGGGCATGAAGGGCGACATGGGCGGCGCGGCCGCCGTCACCGGCACCATGATGGCGCTGGCGACGCGCAAGGCGAAAGTCAATGCCGTGGGCGTGATCGGGCTGGTCGAGAACATGCCCGATGGCGGCGCGATCCGGCCGGACGACGTTCTCACCTCCCTGTCGGGCCAGACCATCGAAGTGCTGAACACCGACGCCGAAGGCCGCCTGGTCCTGGCGGATGCGCTGACCTATACCCAGCGCCGCTTCAAGCCCGAATTCGTCATCGACCTTGCCACCTTGACGGGAGCCATCGTCCAAGCGCTGGGCTTCGAGCATGCCGGGGTCTTTTCCAACAATGACCGGCTGGCCAGCCGGCTTCGGGACGCCGGCCGCCGCACCGGCGAGCGCGTCTGGCAGCTGCCGCTGGATCCGGCCTACGACAAGATGATCCGCTCCAAGATCGCGGACGTGAAGAATATCGGCGGCGCCAATTCCGGTTCGATCACCGCGGCGCAGTTCCTCAAGCGATTCATAGAAGACGGCACGGACTGGGCGCATCTGGATATCGCGGGCGTGGCCTGGCAGGACGGCGAGCAGAAGCCGATGATTCCGAGCTGGGGCACGGGCTGGGGCGTCAAGCTTCTCGACCAGTTGGTGCGCGAGCACTACGAATCGTGACGGAAACGCTTTTCTATCACCTGGAGCGGCGCTCCCTGGAAGATGTCTTGCCGGGTCTGGTCGGGAAGTCTTTGGAACGCGGCTGGCGGGCCGTGATCAAGACCGACAGCTCCGAGCGCTCGGATGCGCTGGACAATCTGCTCTGGACGTTCGACGACCAATCCTTCCTGGCGCACGCCCAATCCGGCGACGGCGATCCGGCGCGCCAGCCGGTGCTGATCACGGTGGAGGACGAAAATCCCAACGCGGCGCAGATTCTTTTCTGTGTCGGCGGGGCGCAGCCGTCCGACTGGAAGGAGGCCGGGCTTTCGGCGCTGGCGCGGGTGGTGATGCTGTTCGACGGGCGCGACACGGCGATGCTGGAGAGGGCGCGCGGCGCCTGGAAGAGCGCGCGGGATGCCGGACATGACGTGACCTACTGGAAGGAATCCGCTTCCGGCAAATTCGAAAAACAGAATTAGGATTTCCCGTTTGTTCGATCCCATCACCATCGGCATCTTCGTTATCAATCTGGCGCTGGTCTATCACGTCTTCCGCACCGGCCGTTCGCCGATGTGGCTGATGGCGCTGGGCCTGCTCTCCATCTCGGGATTCGTGGTCGGTGGCCTCGCCATCCTGGCCAATCTCGGCCTTTGGGTGGCCTATATTTTCTTCGCGATCCTTCCCGACATGTGGTCGAGCGCGCCCGCGCGCCGCTTCGCCGACAATATCGTGAACGCTGCCGATCCGGGCCGCGGCTATCGCGAGAAGCAGCGCCAGGTGGCGATGGTGGGTTCGGTCGATGCCAAGCGCGCGCTGGCGGAGGAATGCATCAAGATGGGCCGCTTCGCCGACGCGGTGGAATTGTACGAAAGCGCGATGGCGGGGCCTTTGGGCGAAAACGATCCGGCCCTGCTCAAGGGATTGGCGCGGGCCAAGATGCTGTCGGGCGACGGCGCGGCCTCCGAAGCGCTCTATATCCGCCTCAAGCAGGCCGATCCGGCCGCTTCCGATGCCGATGCGGAACTCGATTATGCCCGCGCGCTGGCGCTGCAGGGCAAGAACGACGCGGCGGTCCGGCAATATGAAACAGTGGTGCCGCGTTATCCTGGTGAAGAGGCGCGCTGCCGCTTCGCGCTTCTGCTGCTGCAACTGGGCCGCCAGCCGCAGGCGCAGCAGCTGTTCCGGGAGATTCTGGATTCCGTGAAGGGCGCGCCCGGCTATTATCGCCGCCGCCAGGCCGAATGGGTCAAGATCGCGCGCCAGAACCTGAAATAGATCAATCCCGTCCGCAGGTGCGCGCGATCAGTGCCATTGGCGGACCGGAACCGCGGGATAGCCCGCCACGGTTTCGCCCGGCGCCACATCGCGCATCACCCCGCTCTTGCCGGCGATCTTGGCGCCGTCGCCGATGGTGAGATGGTCGCTGATGGAAGCGGCACCCCCCACCATCACGCAATTCCCCAGCACCGTGGAGCCCGCGATACCGGCCTGCCCGGCCAGGATGCAGCCCTTGCCCAGTTTCACATTGTGGCCGATCTGGACCAGATTATCGATGACGCTCATTGCGCCGATGACGGTGTCGCCGAGAGAGCCGCGATCGATGGCGCAATTGCCGCCGATCTCCACCTTGTCTTCGATGACGACGCGGCCCACCTGCGATACGCGCACGGGGCCTTCGGGACTTGGCACGAAGCCAAAGCCTTCGCCGCCGATGGAGACGTTTTCCGCGATGTTCACATGCGACCCGACCAGGGCATGGCTGACGCAGCTGTTGGCGCCGATCGCGGTGTCGTCTCCCACGATCACGCCATCGCCGATCACCGCATTCGGAGCGATCCGGCAGCGCGCCCCGATCTTCGCGTTTTCGCCCACTACGGCGCCGCAGCCGATCTGCGTGTCGGCGCCGATCGCGGCACTGGCGGCGACAAAGGCGCGGGGATGAATAGCGGCCCTTGGCTCGGCGCGCGGATAGAAGAGTTTTCCGGCCCGCGCGAAAGCAAGACGCGGATCGTCCGCCAAAAGGAGTGCGCTGCCATTGTGCGGGTAGTCGCTGAGCTTGCGACTGGTGACGACCACGCCGGCATGGCAATCGGCGAAGGCCTGCGCGTGCCGGGGATCGCAAAAGACGGCCAACTCGCCCGGGGCGGCCCCGGCCAGTTCCGCCACGTCGTGGACCATTTCCCCGGCGCGCTCGGGATGGAGCAGCTCCGCCCCGATGACTCCAGCGATGTGGCCCAGGGAAAATGGGCCCTCCGGCTGGAAAAATCGGTGATCAGACATGCAGCCCCCGCATAGCTTCGTTGACAACGCTAACACAGTTTGTGCAACGGGAAACACAAATGATGGGCCGTTAACCCATTCGCCTTTCAAGTCGCGGCCATGGCGCCTTCATACTCTTCCTGCGCGGCAACCCATTGGCTTTCGGCCGCGGCAAGTTTGCGCGCCGCTTCGGCGCGTTTCTTGGAGACGGCGCTGCCCTTGGCGGGATCGCGGCTGAAAAGCAGGGGATCGGCCAGGGCGCGATCCAGCTTGGCCAGCTCGCCCTGCAGGGCGGCGATCTGCGATTCGGCCGAATCGATGCGGTCGCGCAGCGGTTTCAGTTCCTTGCGCCGTTCGGCGGCATCGCGGCGGCTGTTTTCCTTGCTCGGCTTGGCTTCCGGTTCGACGCGCCGGGTGGGCGCATTGTCGCCGCTGAGCAGGAAGCGGCGATAATCGTCCAGATCGCCTTCGAAGGGCGCGACCTTTCCGTCGGACACCAGCAAAAGCCGGTCGGCCGTCGCCTCGATCAGGCGGCGGTCGTGACTGACCAGCACCACGGCGCCGTCGAAATCGTTGAGCGCGGTGAGAAGCTCGTTGCGCGCGTCAATATCGAGATGGTTGGTGGGCTCGTCCAGGATGAGCAGGTTGGGCTTGTCGAGCGTCGCGAGCGCCAGCATCAGCCGCGCCCGCTCGCCGCCCGACAATTGTCCGACCTTGGTGAGCGCCTTGTCGGCGGAAAAGCCGAAACCGCCCAATTGCCCGCGCACCTGTTCCAGCGTGAGCTTGGGGCGCAGCCGCGACAGCGTTTCGACGGGCGTGATCGCGGTATCCAGCTCTTCCTGCTGGTGCTGGGCGAAATAGCCCACCACCAGCTTGCGGGCGCGCACGAATTCGCCGCCCATCGCCTCCAGCTTGCCCGCCAGCAATTTCGCCAGGGTGGATTTGCCGTTGCCGTTCTTGCCCAGAAGCGCGATGCGGTCTTCGGGATCGAAGCGGAAGGAAAGGCCGGTGAGGATGGGCTTTCCGGCCTCATAACCGACGCTGGCGCGGTCCATGGTGATGAGGGGCGGGCTCGCCGGCGTGGCTTCGGGAATGCGGATGGGCGCGACATGCTCGTCCACCGGAACATCGACCACCGCCATCCTGGCCAGCATCTTCATGCGGCTTTGCGCCTGGCGCGCCTTAGAGGCCTTGGCCTTGAAGCGGTCCACGAAGGCCTGCATATGCGCGCGGGCGGCTTCCTGCTTCTTGGCGAAAGCGACATCGAGCGCGCGCTTGGCGGCGCGGGTCTCCACGAATGTGTCGTAATTGCCGGTGTAGAGCGTGAGTTTGCCGCGCTCCAGATGCAGGATGAACTCGCAGGCGGTGTTGAGCAGATCGCGGTCGTGGCTGACGATGACGATGGTGCCGCGGTAGCGCTGGAGAAAATTCTCCAGCCACAGCACGCCTTCCAAATCGAGATAGTTGGTCGGCTCGTCGAGCAAAAGCAGATCGGGCGCGGAGAACAGGATCGCGGCCAGGGCCACGCGCATGCGCCAGCCGCCGGAAAATTCCTTGCAGGGACGCAGTTGGTCCTCGGCGGAAAAGCCCAGGCCCGCCAGAATCTCGGCCGCGCGGGCCGGCGCGGTATAGGCGTCGATGGCATCCAGCCGCGCATAGATGTCGCCCAGCCTGTGGCCGTCGGTCTCATGCTCGGCCTCGGCCAGGAGGCGGCTGCGTTCGGCATCGGCTTCCAGTACCGTGTCGATCAGGCTGACATCGGTGCCCGGCGCCTCCTGCGCCACCGCGCCGACGCGCCAGGCATTGGGCCAACCCACCTGGCCGTCATCGGGCTGAAGCTGTCCCAGGATCACCTTGAAGAGTGTGGACTTGCCCGCGCCATTGCGCCCCACCAGGCCGACGCGCCGGCCCGCGGGCAAATTGGCGGTGGCGCCGGACAGGATTTCCCGCCCCGCGATCCGGACCACGATGTTATCGATCGCCAACATGGGACCGGCCTTATAGCTTTTCGTGGCCGCGCAGCAAGGCCAGACAGCCCTTGCCGGTCTTGCCCTTTGCTTGAGCCCATTGCATAAGGCGCCCGTTTTCCAACCTCCGGAGTTCCGCCATGGCCGTCGAGCGCACCCTTTCCATCATCAAGCCGGACGCGACGCGCCGGAATCTGACCGGCAAGATCGTCGCCAAATTCGAAGATGCGGGCCTGCGCGTCATCGCCAGCCGCCGCATCCGCCTTTCCACCGCCCAGGCGGAAGCCTTTTACGGCGTGCATCGCGAGCGGCCCTTCTTCAAGAGCTTGGTGGAGTTCATGACCTCGGGTCCGGTGGTAGTGCAGGTGCTGGAAGGCGAGAGCGCCATCGCCAAGAATCGCGACGTGATGGGCGCGACCAACCCGGCCAATGCCGCGCCGGGCACCATCCGCAAGGAATTCGCCGAAAGCATCGAGGCCAATTCCGTGCACGGCTCGGACGCCCCGGAAACCGCCGCCAACGAGATCAAATTCTTCTTCAGCGATCTCGACATCCACGTCTGAAGCTTTCGGTCCGGCTGTTGTATAAAGCTCCCGTTCGCCACGAACGGGAGCTTTTATTTTGCGCGGCAAGACGGTCGTCGTCACGGGTGCCACCTCCGGGATCGGAGAGGTCGCCGCCATCCGCCTGGCGCAAGAGGGCGCGCGCATCGTCTTCACCGCGCGCGACCGGACCCGCGCCGGCGCCACCTTGCAAAAGCTGCACAAGGCGGGCGATGCGGATCATGCATTTCACCTGGCCGATCTCTCTCTTCTGGCGGAGATGAAGCGCGTGGCGGCGGACATCGCGCGCGAGCCCGCCATCGATGTCCTGATCAACAATGCCGGCGCGCTGTTCAACCGTCGCGGCGAAACCGCCGACGGGCTGGAGCGGACGTTCGCGCTCAATCACATGTCCTATTTCGTGATCACCAATATTCTTTTGCCGAACCTCAAGCCCGGGGCACGCATCGTCTCGACATCCTCGGGCGCGCACCGACGGGGCATCCTGGATTTCGGCGATCTGCAGAGCCGGCACGGCTATCGCGGCTTTCCGGTCTACGCCAAGTCCAAGCTCTGCAATGTCCTCTTCACCCGCGAACTGGCCCGGCGGATCGCGGGCGGGGGCATCACCGCCAATTGCCTGCATCCCGGCTTTGTCGCGACACGGTTCGGCGACGACTCCGGCGGGCTGGTTTCCTGGGGCGTGCGTCTTGCCAAGGCTTTCACGGGGTTGTCGGTGGAAGAGGGTGCGAAGACCCTGGTTTATCTCGCATCCTCGCCGGACGCGGCGGATGTCAGCGGCGGCTATTTCCAGGATTGCAGGATCGATATGCCCTCGGAGGCAGCCCGCGACGATGCGGATGCGGGAAAATTGTGGCAGGTGTCGGCAGAGATTTCGGGGGTGGGACGATGAGCGCCGCGCGCAAAAAGGACCTTATCCGCGAATACAAGGAGAGAAAGGTCCGTCCGGGCATTTTCGCCGTGCGCTGCGTGCCGGAGAATGCGCTGTGGACCGGCGCGTCCCGCGATCTCGACAGCCAGCAGAACGGCATCTGGTTTCAGCTGCGCATGGGCAATCACATGAACCGGGTGCTGCAGGAAGCCTGGAACAGGCATGGCGCCGAAGCCTTCCAGTTCGAGATCCTGGAGGCGGTCGAAGACGAAAATGCCGAGATGATCGACCTGCTTCTCAAGGAGCGGGAAGCGCAATGGCGCGCCGAATGCGGAGCGGCGAAGCTGTTCGCCTAGCGCGCCCCTTCGGCGAAAATCGCCAGGCCCTTTTCCAGCTGCACCTTATCCTCGGCGAGGAGCCGAAGCGCTGCGGGGTAAAGCTGGTGCTCGATTTCCAGGACGCGCGCGGCCAGGGCTTCCGGGGAATCGCTGGGATGAACCGGCACCGACGCTTGCGCGATGACGGGCCCCGCATCCAACTCCGGTACGACGAAATGGACTGATGCGCCCGAGCGTGTTTCGCCGGCCTCGATCACGCGCTCATGCACCCGCGTGCCTTTGTAGGCCGGAAGCAGGGATGGATGGATGTTGATCAGCTTGCCTTCCCAGGCGCGCGCGAAGCCGTCGGACAGGATGCGCATGAAGCCCGCCAGGCAGACCAGATCCGCGCCCGAAGCGCGCAACGCCGCATCGAGTTCGGCGTCGAAATTCTCCCGGGTCTTGCCCTTGTGCGGGATCACCAGGGTGGCGATGCCGGCGGCGTCCGCGCGCGCCAGGCCGCCCGCGCCCTCGATGTTGGAGATGACCAGCGCGATCCGATAGGGCCCGTCATCCCGCTGCGCGGCAATCAGGGCACCGAGATTGCTGCCGCGGCCGGAAATCAGGACGCCGACCTTTTTCAAAGCGTCAGAACCCCGCGATAGACCACTTGCGCTTCCCCGGCCCCGGCCACCAATTGGCCGATGCGCATGGCCTTGTCGCCCGCTTGC
>JAFKFF010000289.1 GCA_017307315.1 Alphaproteobacteria bacterium | reverse complement strand
ATCGACGTGGCGGTGGCCCATCTGGGGAGCTACTACAATCCCTTTCTCGACATTCCCTTTTATCTCATCGCCACCCACACCCACGCCTGGATCGCACTGGGTGTGCTGGGCGCGGTGCAGGGCGCCAATGTGGTGCCGCTCTACCTGATCGCGCGCGAAAGCCTTGTCATTGCCGACCGCAAGCTGGGCGCGGGCGCGCTGGCGCTGTTGGGGCAGACCGGCGCGCTCACCCTCTCCATGTTCGGGACCACCTATTACGACAATGTGATGAGCCTGTTCGCGCTTTCCGGGCTGGCCATTCTGGTGGTGAACCGCGAGGCCTTGCGCGATGGGCCGCCCTTGAAAGCCGCCGGCCTTGCCGCGCTCGCCGGCTTGATCACCGGCAGCGCCATGGGACTGAAGTTGCCGGAGATGCCGTTCTGCGTGGGGTTCGCCACCGCGCTCGTGGCGGTGGGTGGCTCCTGGCGCCGGCAGGCGCGCCTGCTGATCGCGGGCGGCATCGCCGGCGTTCTGGGCGTGGCGCTCTTCAGCGCCTGGTGGATGCTTCACATGAAGGCGATGACGGGCAATCCGCTCTTTCCCTATTTCAACGATTATTGGCATTCGCCGCTGGCGCTGGACTCGCCCTACCGCGACATGCGCTTCATTCCGTTCCAGTTCTGGCGCCAGCTGCTTTTCCCCATCCTCTTCACCATAGACTGGCACGTCGCCGCCGATCTGGGCTTCCAGGACATGCGGGTGATGACGGCCTATCTCGCCGTCATCGCCGCCATCCTCCTTTGGCTCTTCCGGCGCGAGAGCAAGGATGCGCTAACCGACAAATCCGTCACCTTGATCGTTTTCGCCTTCGCCGCGTCCGCCTATCTCATCTGGCTGAATTTCTTCGCGATCTATCGCTACATCGTCCTTCTGGAGATGCTGGCGCCGACCCTGATCGTGTCGGCGGTGGGGCTGTTTCCGTTTCCCCGCCGCCCCCGCTATCTGATTCTTGCGGCGCTCTGCTTCGCCGTCCTGGTGACGTCGCGCAGCGATTTCCTGGAACGGGCGCCGGTCGAAGACCCTTATGTCGAGGTCGCCCTGCCGCCGGTACCACGGCCCGACGATACGATGGTGCTGATGACCGGCGATGCACCGATGGGTTTCATCGCGCCCTCGCTCCCCCATCAGATCCCCATCCTGCGCATCGACGGCTGGATGGTGCAGCCCAAGGACGGCAGCGGATTGACGCGGCGGATGCGTGCGCGGGTGGCGGCGCAGATAAAGAAAGGCGGGGACATCTATCTGGTCGCCGACGCGACGGATATGGACCGCGCCCGCGATGCGCTGGCAGACTACGGTCTTGCCATCCGCTGGACGCAATGCCAGCAATTCGACACCAACATCGCGGGCCTCTATCAATGGTGCCCCATTTCGAGAAAGTCATGAGCCCGCGCGTCGCCGTCCTGGTGCCCTGCTACAATGAAGAAGCCGCGATCGCCAAAGTGGTGCGCGACTTCCGCGAGGCGCTGCCGGAGGCGTCGGTCTATGTCTATGACAACAATTCCCGCGACCAGACCATGGCGCGGGCGCGCGAGGCGGGCGCCATCGTCCGCAGCGAGCAGCGCCAGGGCAAGGGCAATGTCGTGCGCCGCATGTTCGCCGATATCGAGGCCGACCTTTACATCCTGGTCGATGGCGACGACACGTATGACGCGGGAGCGGCCCCGCGCATGGTCGCGAACCTGATCGCATCGGGCGCCGACATTCTGACCGCGCGGCGCATCCACACCGAGGCGTCGGCCTATCGCCCGGGCCATGTCTTCGGCAACCGGCTGCTGACCGGGCTGGCGGCGACCCTGTTCAATGTCCGGCTGGGCGACATGCTGTCGGGTTATCGCGTCTTCTCGCGCCGCTTCGTCAAATCCTTTCCCTTGACCGCGCAAGGCTTCGGCATCGAGACCGAACTGACCATCCATGCCGTGCGTCTGATGATGCCGATGATCGAGATGGACACGCGCTACAAGGAACGTCCCGTCGGCTCGGTGTCCAAGCTCAACACCTGGCGCGACGGCTTCCGCATCCTGTCCACCATCGGCTATCTGGTGCGCGAGGAACGCCCACTGGTCTTCTTTTCCTTCTTCTTCTTCCTGCTGGCGGGATTGTCGCTGTTCATCGGCACCCCGGTGGTGACGGAATTCCTCAAGACCGGCCAGGTGCCGCGGCTTCCCACCGCCGTGCTGTCGACGGGCCTGATGCTGCTCGCCTTCCTCTCGCTCACCTGCGGCCTGATCCTGGACAC
>JAFKFF010000288.1 GCA_017307315.1 Alphaproteobacteria bacterium | reverse complement strand
GCCCCGCCGCCGCTTGCCTTGACCGGCGCGACATTGGCGAAGAAGCGCAGGATGCGCCGCCCGTTCTTCATCGGGCGCGAGGGAAAGGCATCGACATGCAGAAGCCGGTCGTCGCTGATCACCGAATAGGGGCGGCCTTCCACCTCGACCGGGCGGTACGAGGTGCGCGCCCGCTCCACGCTCTCGTAATTGGGCAGAAGATCCTTCACGAAACGGGTGGCGCCGGCGCCGAAGCGTTCGATCATGGCGGCCAGCCGCTGTGCCCGCTCGCCGCTGGCCGATGTGCCCTGCAATTTTCCGCTGGTGTGGTCCAGGCTGATATTCTTGGCCTTGCCGTCGGTCAGCCGCCCGTCCAGGAATTCCGTTTCGCTGTTGGAAAGCCGGAACGGCATCCTGGGGAAATAGAGCAGGCGGCCATGCTCGAGAGCCGTTTGCGCCCGCGCGCGGACCGCCGGGTCGAACGGCCCGGTCCAATCGGTGAAATCGAATTCCTCGCGGATCACGCAAACGACTCCGTCATGGCGCCATAGACCAGGGCGCGCAGATCGCGGCGCAGCTTAATCCGTCCGGGCGCGAACAGGACCTGCGACATGAACACCACGATCAGGTCCTCCGCGGGATCGTTGAAGAAATAGGTTCCGGCGGCCCCGCCCCAGGAATATTCCCCCACCGTGCCGGGAAGGCCGGTGGCCGCGACATCCACCGTCACGCCCACGCCCAGGCCATAGCCGACGCCGGAATAGCCGCTTTCGTTGAAGGCGCCGGTGGCGGGCATCATGTCGGTCATGCCGCGCCCGCCCGGCAAATGGTTCATGGTCATCAGGGCGACGCTCTTGGGACTCAAGATGCGCGCGCCGTCCAACTCGCCGCCATTCAGCAGCATGCGGCAGAAGCGCAAATAGTCCTTGGCGGTGCCGGCAAGTCCGCCGCCGCCCGATTCCAACTCCGGCGGCTGGGCATAGGAGGAATTGCGGCCATCGTCGAACACCAGCAGCTTGCCGTCATGGACATAATAGCAAGTGGCGAGGCGCTCGCGCTTGGTGCCGGCGACGGTGAAGTCGGTGTCGTGCATGGCGAGCGGGGTGAAGATGCGGGTGCGCAGGACGTCCGAGAAGTGCCGGCCGGTGATCTTTTCGATCAGATAGCCCGCGACATCCAGGCCGACGGAATAATTCCACATCTCGCCCGGAGCGAACTCCAGCGGCAGCGATTTCAATTCCGCGATCATGGCGGGCAGGCCGCCCTTGGTGTCGGCTTCGCCGATGCGCAGGCTGCGATAGGCGGCATCCACGGGCGTGCGGTTGAGAAAGCCATAGGTGAGGCCCGAGGTATGGCGGAGAAGGTCGATCACCTTCACCGGGCGCGGGCTGGGATTGGTCTTGAAGCCGCCCATCGCGCCGCCGGCATAGACGCCCAGGCTTTCGAATTCGGGGATGAAATTGGCGACTGGATCGTCCAGCCCGATCAGGCCTTCCTCCATCAGCATCAGGAGCGCCACGGCGGTGACCGGCTTGGTCATGGAATAGAGGCGGAAGATGGAATCCTCGCGCACCGGCTGGCCCCGCTCCAGATCGAGCACGCCGCTCATGCCGCGCCAGGCCAGTTCGCCCTTGCGCCAGACCATGGTCAGCGCGCCGGGAATGGCCCCGGTATCGACATACGAGCGGGCGATGGTTTCGCCGACGCGCTGGAGGCGGCGGGCATCGAAGCCTTGAAGGCTGCTGGCGGAACGGGTCATCTGTCGCGGGCTCCCGGATCAGCTATACAGGCTCGGCGCCTCCGGCTAAAGCGGGGCGGTATGGGCGGTCTCTTCATCCGGCATGGCCTGATCATTCCCGAGACGGAACTGGAAGAGCGTTTCATCCAGTCGTCCGGACCGGGCGGCCAGAATGTCAACAAGGTGGCAAGCGCGGTGCAGCTGTCCTTCGACGTGGCGGCAAGCGCCGCGCTGCCCGATGCCGTGCGCGCCGCGATCCTGGGGCTGGCCGATACGCGGCTGGACAAGGATGGTGTCCTCACCATCGCGGCGCGGCGCTTCCGCGAACAGGCGAAGAACCGCGCCGACGCCCGAGCCCGCCTGGCGGAGTTGATCCTGGCCGCCGCCACGCCGCCCAAGCCCCGCCGCGCCACCCGGCCCACCCGCGCCAGCAAGCTGAGGGCGGCCGACGCGAAAAAGCGCCGTGGACGGATCAAAAAGGACCGGGGCCGTCCTTCTCTGGATTAGGCGCTCTCGCGCCCAGGCTATGTCCCGCCTCCCTTGCGCGCGCGCAAGCGCGCTAGCAGGGGAGGTGG
>JAFKFF010000093.1 GCA_017307315.1 Alphaproteobacteria bacterium | reverse complement strand
TTTGGCGCTCCGGCTCACGCCTACGCGCCTGCAAGCGCTGCTACGGCCACCTCCCCCGCCAGCGCGCTCACGCGCGCAGGGGAGGCGGGTCTTGACCAAGGCGCACCAGCGCTTGCGTCCTAAATACCTATAGGCATCAAGGCGAGCGGCCGGGAAACAAAAGATCAAATGACAATTCGCGCCGCGCGGTTGCCGGACGACGAACCGGCGATCCTCTCTTTCGGCTGGGGCTTGCAGAGATTCGAGAACGGGTTCGAGCCCAACCGGCGGCTCGATCCTGGTTTTGCCGCCGAGCATTGGGCGGATGTGCAGGCGCAAGCCCAACGTCGCGGCGCGCTGTTCGTCGCCGAGAATGACGACAGGCCGGTGGGTTGGGCGTTTGTGGTGGAAGAGGCGGGTGACCTGTTCGTCAAGGAAAGCGAGCGCCGTTACGGCTTTGTCGCCGAACTGTTCGTCGAAGAGACCGCGCGCGGACAAGGCCATGGCCGCGCCCTGATCGCGGCCTGTGAGGACTGGACGCGGGCGCGCGGCATGGCCGTCCTGATCATCGGCGTCCTGACCGCAAACGGCAAAGCTGCCGCGGTGTATCGCCGCGACGGCTTTGCGCCCTACAATCTGTTCATGCGGAAGTATTTATAGTTTCCGCTTCCCGAAGTGCCCACCCTTCGACAGGCTCAGGGTGAGGCAATGTTTTGCGTCAAGCCGCCGCGCGTTTGGGCAGCGACAGGATGGCCAGACCGATCTCGGCCAGCACCCGCACGATCAGAAGGCCGATCAGGCCGCGCAGCAGGGCCCATACGATCACCACCAGCCCGAACCAGGGCGAACGGGGCATCATGCCGAAGGGGCCGCGATGGCGATCCCAGCCGCGATAATGATGCCGCATGGCGCGGAAATCGCGGCGGCCGGTCTGCGCGTTCGCCTGCGGCGCGGTATTTTGCGGCGTCATGGCATTGCCGGACGGATTGGCGTTCTGGGTGATGGCGGGACGCTGCATCGGCGTGTGGGTCATGATCCTCACGCCGCGGGAAACGCCCATCAGCACACCGATCCCGATAAGGACGAGGGCGATGGTGTAAAGCAGGCGGATGATGCGCTCCGCCATCGGCGTGTTCAAAGTCAGTATGTCGCGAGCGGCCATGATGGATACTCCTGTGACGCGCGAAAAGCGCACCTCCAGGCGAATGCTAGGTCCGGGGTGCCCGGCAAACCTTGTCAGGTGTGTGTCAGGCGGCGATGCGGACGCGGCCGGTTCTCGGCGCTAAACGCCTGTATCGCGCGGAGAATTCCGCTATTCCGCCGCGCGGGACGACAGACGCTTACGGCGTATTTTCGCAATGTTTTCGCAAAGCGGCGCGCCGCTAGAGCCCGCCCATCTTGCAGACGATCTTCCATTCCTCGGGCGTCACCGGCTGCACCGAAAGGCGGAAGCTGGTGACCAGGCTCATTCCTTTCAGTTTGGGATTGGCCTTGCAGTCGGCCAGGGTCACGGGCCTGGGAAAATCCTTCATCGCCTTCACATCGACCAGGCCGAAAATGCCTTTCTCGTCGGTGGGATCAGGCCGGTACTCGCCGATCACTTCCACGATGCCCACCACCGCCTTTTCGTTGCCGGAATGATAGAAGAAGCCGAGATCGCCGTGTCTCATCGCCATCATGTTCAGCTTGGCGGTATGGTTGCGCACCCCGCTCCAGGGCTCGCCCTTGGCGCCCTTTTTCTTCTGCATGTCCCAGGACCAGGTTTCCGGTTCGCTCTTGAACAGCCAGTGTTTCATTCGCTCGTCAGCCTTCTCGTCATCAGCCGCGTCACGGCTTCGCCCAGCGGCAAGGCGCCGCTCAAAAGATCGGCCATCGCCTCGGCGATGGGGAGTTCGACATTCTCGCGGCGGGCGCGCTTGACCAACGCGGGTGCCGTCGCCACGCCTTCGGCCAGCGGACGGTCTGGCGCGGCGAGTTCGCTCATGGATCTGCCCTGGCCGAGGTCCACGCCGAAGGAAAAATTGCGCGAGCTTTTGCTGGTCGCGGTCAGCACCAGATCGCCCAGGCCGGAAAGGCCCATCAGGGTTTCGCGGCGCGCGCCCAAGGCTTCGCCCAGCCGCGCCAATTCCGCGAAGCTGCGCGCGAGCAGCGCGGCACGCGCATTCTCGCCGAGCCCCAAGCCTTCGACCACGCCGCAAGCGATGGCGTAGACATTCTTGGCCGCGCCGCCCAGCGCCACGCCGACGACATCGTCGCTGGCGTAAGGGCGGAAGAAAGGCGCGCTCAAGCTGGCCTGCAGCCGCTCCGCGACATCGCCGGGGGCGGCGATGGTCACGGCGGTGGGCAGGCTCTTGGCGACATCGCGCGCGAAGGACGGCCCCGACAGGATCGCGGGCGTGGCTTTGGGCGCGGCTTCGGCGAGAACTTCGTTCACCAGCCGGCCGCTTTCCTTCTCGATGCCCTTGGCGCAGATCACCAGCGGCGTGCCCGGCGCAACCAGAGGCGCGAGCATGCGCGCGAATTCTCCCAGCACTTGCGCCGGCACGGCCAGCAGCAACGCCTCCGCGCTTGCCGCTTCCGCCAGCACCGTGGTGGCGCGCAAAGTCCGCGGCAGGGCGATGCCGGGCAGAAAGCGCTTGTTCTCATTCGCCTGCCGGATATCCGAAACGACATCGTCTTCGCGCGCCCACAAAAGCGTGTCGCGGCCCGCGGCAAGCGCGGCGGCCGCCAGCGCCGTGCCCCAGGCGCCGCCACCCAGAACGGCGATACGGGAATATGGCGGAAGCATGGTCATCGGTGCTCGGGATGCGGTTGCGCGGGGAAAGGTGAAATGGTTTGGTGGATCGGCAAAGCCGATTTTAGACCGATCATGCGTCGTCTCGCCATCCTTGCCGCGCTTGCCGCCATGACGCTTCTGGGCGGCGCGTCGCGTTATCCGGGCACCTACAGCGCCGAAGACGCCGCCAGGCTCGACAAGGTCAGCGCCTATCTCAACGCCATTCACACCTTGAAGGCCAATTTCGTGCAGCTCGGCCCCGAAGGCGACATGGCCGAAGGCGAATTTCTGCTGTCGCGTCCCGGCAAGCTGCGCTTTTCCTACAACCCGCCCAGCCCGGTCCTGATCGTGGCGACCGGCGGGGACATCTATGTGAAGAATTCCCGCCTCAACACGGTGGACCGGACCTCGCTGTCCGACACACCGCTCGACATCCTTCTGAACAAGGCGATCGATCTGCGCCACAACCCCACCGTCACAGGGGTGGAAGAGCAGCCCGGCGCCCTGGTGGTGCGCGCCCGCGCCAACACCACCCGCGCCCAGAGCAATATCAGCCTGGTCTTCACCTGGCCCGCGATCGAGCTGCGGCAATGGATGGTGAAGGACAATCAGGGGGGCGTGACCACCGTGGCGCTGACCGGGGTTCAGACGGGGGTCTCGCTTCCGGACGGGATGTTCGCCGTACCGGTAAAGGACGCAAAAGCTCCAGCAAAGTAAGCTTGGACGGGAAGCCGCCTGGCACACCGGGGCCGGCCAACCTTACGCGTGGCTCATGACAGCTATGACATATTCGCAACTGTCACGCTAAAAAATTTGTAAAACGAAAAAACTTGAAAAGTGTGGCTTCGGTGCATAGGTTGATTTCGGAAGATGGTTGACCCGGCAGGCTCTGCCCCCCGCTCGCAAGCTGGATCCCGTCTTCCGCGGACGCCGGTTATCCCCTCCAGGCGTCCAAGCGCGTAACGGCGCTGTTTAACGCCCAGCCTCTGGCTGGGCGTTTTTTTTGGTACCAATGCTCCGTTGCCTGGCCGAAAGGCCGGGGCTCATGGGCCGGTCACGCGCCGCAGGGTGAGGTTGATGCGCCCGCCGCCGGGGATCAGGGACGAGCTGTCCGGTCTGATGCGGTCGACGCCGTGATAGGCCAGCCGCGCCGGGCCGCCGAACATCACCACATCGCCGGAGGATAAGGTCACACTGCGGGTCGGTCCGCGCCGTGTCGTGCCCCCGATGCGAAACAGCGCCTCGTCGCCCAAGGAAACCGACACGACGGGCGCATCCATCGCCTTCTCGTCCTTGTCCTGGTGCAGGCCCATGCGGGCTGGCCCGCGATAGAGATTGACCAGGCAGCATTCGGGATCGGGCGCGGCGGCGATCTGACGCCACAGGTCCATCAACTGAGCGGGAATGTCGGGCCACGCCTTTTGCGTGACCGGATGCGCCGGCTGATAGCGATAGCCCTCCTTATCCGATACCCAGCCCAGCGGGCCGAAATTGCTTTCCTCGACCGAGAAAGGGTTGCCCGAGCCCGGCATCACGGGCCGGTAGAAAGGCGCCTCCGCGATCCGCGCTGTCACGGCATCCAGAAGGCGCTTCTGTTCGGGTTTGGAGAAGCGTTCGCGCCACAGGACCACGCCGGGCGCGATCGCGATGCCAGCTACCATTGAAACGGGCTGCGGGTCGGCACCAGGAAAATGCCGGCATAGGTCTCCGCCATGCCATGCCCGTCCAGCCAGGCCTTCAGCCGCTCCGGCGCGTAGCGCTCGGCGATCCAGGCCGACAAGGCAAGACCGCGCGCATCTTCGGCGGCGAAATCCAGGAACGGCTTCAGCCAGCGCTGATGCTTCTTGGGAAAATGCAGATAGGGAAAGCGCGCGAACTGGGTCTGCGCCTCAGCCATCGCACGCCATCCGCTGCGGTGAATGAGATAGAGCGCCGCCGCGAAGCTGGTGCGATCCTGCCCGCCCGAGCATTTGAGGACGAACGGCCTGGGCGCGCTGTCGAAGGCTTCGATCAGGCGCATCAGCATGGCGCGGGTGGGAAGCTTGCGCGAATCCAGCATGGCGTCGAGATGGGCGATGCCGCGCGCCGAGGTGGCGCCGGTTTCCTTCCTCCACCAGGAGAGATCGTCGTTGCGTCCGCGCAGATTTATCAAGGCGCGGACGCCGCGCTTTTCGAGAAAGGGTCCCGTGCCGCCCGCCCAGGGCTGCGCCATGCGGCCGCACTCGCCGGGCACCACCCAGTGGAAATTGTAGAGAATATCGCTCAGCGGCCGCATAATGCGGCGCTTATAGCAGAGCGGGACGGTCGATGCGCATCTCCAAAGCCACATTGAACAATGGCTGGGCCTGGTCCACGGGCCTGGGCCTGATCGTGTTTGCGGCGTTGGGCGGCATGGACATGTGGCTGAAGGCGCTGACCGGGGTTTCCACCACCGACCTGCAAGGCTTTTCCAGCGCGGCCCAGTTCCGCCTGGCCTTCCATGCCTGGGCGCCGGAGCCCTATGCGGTGCGCGCCGGTTTCGCGCTGGGGCTCGATTATCTCCTGATGCCGCTCTACGCGATCAGCTTTTTCCTTTCCGGCGTCATCGTGGCCGAAAGCTTCACCCCCGGCAAAAGCCGCTTCCGCCGCTATGTCCTGATGGCGGCGATGGTGGCCCCGGTGGGGGCGCTGCTGGATGCGGCCGAGAACGCGCTTCATCTCGCCATGCTGCTAGGGGGCGCGGAGGACGGGCTGGTGCGCATCGCCACCGCCATTTCCAGCGCCAAGACCGTGGCGGTCACCATCGGTATGGCGCTTCTGGTGGGCGCGCTGGTGGCCAAAATCGGCATGCGCAAGGCCAGGGCCCGCCCGGTTGTGGAGCCTTGAAACTTCCTTCTTTCCAAGGCTTGACGGTCAAGCGCCTTTCCGTATAGTGCGCCGCTCTCCGGAAACCCGTCGTTTCTGGAAAACCGTTTCATTTCAAGGAATTAGACCATGTACGCGGTCGTCCGCACCGGCGGAAAACAGTATCGGGTTGCCAAGGATTCGGTCCTGAAGGTGGAAAGCCTTCCGGGCGATGTCGGCTCCAAGCTGACCTTGGGCGAAGTGCTGTTGCTGGGCGGCGACAAGCCCAAGCTGGGCGCGCCGCTGGTCAAGGGCGCTTCGGTCGAGTGCGAGATCCTCGAGCACGGCCAGGGCGAGAAGGTCATCGCCTTCAAGAAAAAGCGCCGCAAGAACACCCACAGGAAGCGCGGTCACCGCCAGCATTTCACCAAGGTGAAGGTGCTCGGCATCTCGGCCGGCAAGGAATAAGCCATGGCGCACAAGAAAGCAGGCGGCTCCTCGCGCAACGGTCGTGACTCGGCCGGTCAGCGCCTGGGTGTGAAGATGTTCGGCGGCGAGAAGATCTCCGGCGGCAACGTGATCGTGCGCCAGCGCGGCACCAAGTTCTGGCCGGGCGAGAATGTGGGCATGGGCAAGGACCATACGCTTTATGCCCTGTGCGATGGCGCGGTGTCGTTCAAGACCGGTTTCAAGCGTCGCACTTTCGTATCCGTGGTTGCCGCCGCCCAAAATCCGGCGACGAAGATCGCGGCAGAATAGGCGGCTGAAGACATAGGCCGCCAAGAAATTGGCGGCCCATATACGCGAGGGAGATGGTCCGCCATCTCCCTTTTTTGTTTCCCTCGCAAACAAGAACGATGCGGGGAAACGTCATGTCTCATCTGGAAAGCGAAAGGCTGATATTGCGGCCGCCCAGGCCCGTCGACATCCAGGCGATGGCGGTGTGGCTGGGCGATTTTTCGGTGTCGCGCAATTTGGCGAAGGTGCCCCATCCCTATAACGAGGACGATGCGGAGGATTTTGTCGCCCGGTTCGGGCGTCATGGCGGCGGCCAGTATCACTTCACCGTCCTGCGCAAGGCCGACGGGGTTTTCCTGGGCGGGATCGGGTTGCACCGGGAAGAGAGCGGCCATGAGTTCGGCTATTGGCTGGGCCGGCCTTTTTGGGGCCAGGGCTATGCCAGCGAAGCGGCCCGCGCCATCACCCGTTTCGCCTTCGAAAGGCTGGACGTGCCTTCCGTCTGGGCGGGCTGGTTTCACGACAATCCGGCTTCGGGCCATGTCCTGGCCAAGCTGGGGGCGCGCCACAATGGCAGCCGGATGCGCGATTGCGCCGCCCGGGGCGTCAAGGTTCTGTGCCATGAGATGCTGTTGACGCGGGAGACTTTCGTCTCGAAAAAGGCGGCCTAAATGGAGCATCGGCCCCGCGAAGTTGGAGATTTCGCGTCAGGCCGTGCGACCAGGAAAGAACCCTATGAAATTCCTCGATATAGCCAAGGTCTATGCCTCCAGCGGTTCGGGCGGCAATGGCTGCATCGCGTTCCGGCGGGAGAAGTTCATCGAATATGGCGGGCCTTATGGCGGCGACGGCGGCAAGGGCGGCGATGTCTGGGCCGAGGCGGTGGAGAATCTCAACACCCTGATCGACTATCGCTATCAGCAGCATGTGAAGGCCAAGAATGGCGAAGGCGGCAAGGGCAAGCTGATGACCGGTGCCAATGGCGACGACGCGGTCATGAAAGTGCCTGTCGGCACGCAGATCTATGAAGAGGATGGCGAGACCCTGGTCGCCGACCTGTCCGAAAACGGACAGCGGGTGAAGCTGCTGCGCGGCGGCAATGGCGGCTTCGGCAATGCCCATTTCAAGAGCCCTACCAACCAGGCGCCGCGCCACGCCAATCCCGGCCAGCCGGGCGAAGAGACCGTCTTCATCCTCAAGCTGAAGTTGATCGCCGATGCCGGGCTTATCGGCATGCCCAATGCCGGAAAAAGCACCTTCCTGTCGCGCGTGTCGGCGGCGCGGCCCAAGATCGCGGACTATCCTTTCACCACGCTCGAGCCGCAGCTGGGCATGGTGAAGATCGATGAGTCCGATTTCGTGCTGGCGGACCTGCCGGGATTGATCGAGGGCGCGCATGAGGGTGTGGGGCTTGGCGACCGTTTTCTCGGCCATGCCGAGCGTTGCAGCGTGATCCTGCATCTGGTGGACGGTACCGGCGATGCCGTCGCCAAAACCTACAAGACCATCCGCGGCGAGCTGGAAGCCTATGGCCATGGGCTGAGCGGCAAGCCCGAGATCGTGGCGCTCAACAAGGTCGATGCCATTGCCAAGGCGGCGCTGACGAAAAAGAAAGCGGCCTTGGAGAAGGCCTGCGGGCAGAAGGTCCATCTCATCTCCGGTGTTTCGGGCGCGGGCATCGACGAGGTGTTGCGCGCGCTGGTGAAGGAAATCCGCAAGCGCCGCGCGCCCGCCGCCAAGCCGATCAAAGCGGTCAAGGCGGCGAAAGAGAAATGGACGCCATGAGCGGGCTGTTTTCCGGCGCCAGGCTGGTCGTGGTGAAAGTGGGCTCCTCGCTTCTGGTCGATGGCGCGAGCGGGCAGCTTCGGCATGACTGGCTGGTCTCGCTTTGCGCCGATGTCGCGGCGTTGCGGCGCCAGGGTGCGAAAGTGATCCTGGTGTCGTCGGGCTCCATCGCGCTCGGCCGCAATCTGCTCAAGTTGCCGCGTGGGCCGCTGCGGCTGGAGGAAAGCCAGGCGGCGGCCGCCGCCGGCCAAGTGCGCCTGGCCCAGGCCTATTCCGATCTGATGGCGGGCGAGGATCTGGTGGCGGCGCAAGTGCTCCTGACCCTGGGCGATACCGAAAAGCGCAACCGCTATCTCAATGCCCGCGCCACGCTCAATACGTTGCTCGATCTGGGCGCGGTTCCGGTGATCAACGAGAATGACACTGTGGCGACGGCGGAAATCCGCTTCGGCGACAATGACCGGCTGGGCGCGCGCGTCGCCTCGATGATGGGGGCGGACAAGCTGGTGCTGCTGTCGGACGTGGACGGGCTCTATACCGCCAATCCGTCGCGCGATCCTTCCGCCATGCATATTCCCGAAGTGGCCGCCATCACGCCGGAGATCGAGGCGATGGGCGGGGACAGCGTCTCGGGGGTAGGCCGGGGCGGCATGGCTTCCAAGCTGATCGCGGCCAAGATCGCCACCGGCGCGGGCTGCGACGTGATCATCGCCAAAGGCGAAAGCCTTCATCCCGTCGCCACCATCGAAGGCGGCGCGCGCCACACGATCTTCCGCGCCAGCCTGTCGCCGGCGCTGGCGCGCAAGCGCTGGATCGCGGGCGGCCTCAAGCCGGAGGGCGTGCTGGTGATCGACGAAGGTGCGGTCAAGGCGCTGGGAGAAGGCAAAAGCCTGTTGCCCGCCGGCATCCGCCAGGTCGATGGCCGCTTCGAGCGTGGCGATACCGTCCTGGTCAAGGACCGCCAGGGCCGCGAAATCGCGCGTGGGCTCGTCGCCTATAATGCGTCGGACGCGGAACGGATCGCAGGCAAACGCACGGTCGAAATCGAGGCCATTCTGGGCTATCGTGGCCGGGACGAAATGATCCATCGCGACGATCTGGCGCTGACGGGACAATAGCCATGACCTTGCACGACAAGAACGATGCCCTGGCAGCCGAGATGATGGCGGTTGGCGCCGCCGCGCGCGACGCGGCGCGCGCGGTGCGCGAAGCCGACGATGCGACCAAGACCAAAGCCTTGCGCGAGGCGGCGCGCGCTATCCGGGCGCACAAGAGCGAGGTTTTGGCGGCCAATGCCCGTGACATCGAAGCGGCCCAAGCAAGCGGCATGTCGGTTTCGATGCTGGACCGGCTGGCCTTGAACGAAGCCCGCATCGAAGCGATGGCCAAGGGTGTCGAGGATGTGGCGGCTTTGGCCGATCCCAACGGCCGCGAACTGGCGCGCTGGACGCGTCCCAATGGCCTCAATATCGCGCGAGTGGCGACACCCATCGGCGTGATCGGCATCATCTATGAATCGCGACCCAATGTGACGGCCGATGCCGGCGCCATCGCGCTCAAGGCCGGCAATGTCGCCATTCTACGCGGCGGCTCGGATTCGGTGCATTCCGCCAGCGCCATCCATGCCGCGATGGTGGAAGGATTGAAGGCGGCGGGTCTGCCCGAAGCGGCAATCCAATATATCCGCAACACCGACCGCGCCGCGGTCGGGATGATGCTGGAAGGCCTGAACGGGACGGTGGACCTGATCATTCCGCGCGGCGGCAAGGGCCTCACCGGACGGGTGATGCGCGAAGCGCGCGTGCCAGTGCTGGCGCATCTGGAAGGCCTCTGCCATGTCTATGTGCATGCGAAGGCCGATCCGGAGATGGCGCGCAAGGTCGCCCTGAATGCCAAGATGCGACGCACCTCGGTCTGCGGCGCGGCGGAGACGCTTCTGATCGACCGCGCCGTGCTGAAAAGCCATGGCCTGCCTATCCTGGAAGATCTGGCGAAAGCCGGATGCGAGATTCGCGGCGATGAGGCGGTGCGGGCGATCTTCCCCGCCGCCAAGCCCGCCACGGAAGAGGATTGGCGCACCGAATATCTCGAAGCCATCATCGCGGTGCGCGCGGTCGACGGGCTGGAAGAGGCGATCGGCCATATCGAGCATTACGGCTCGCACCATACCGACTCCATTCTCACCGACGACGAAGCCGCGGCCGAAACGTTTCTCAACGCGCTCGACAGCGCCATCGTGCTGTGGAACGCCTCGACCCAGTTCGCCGATGGCGGCGAATTCGGCATGGGCGCGGAGATCGGCATCGGCACCGGCAAGATGCATGCGCGCGGGCCGGTGGGCGTGGAGCAACTCACCACCTTCAAATATGTGGTGCGCGGCACGGGCCAGACCCGGCCTTGACGTGGCTTGCCCCTCCCGGACCGGCGGCGGACGGTCTTCGCATCGGTCTTCTGGGCGGCTCCTTCAATCCCGCGCATGAGGGCCATCGCTATGTCAGCGAAACGGCGCTGAAACGCCTCAAGCTCGATTCCGTCTGGTGGCTGGTCAGCCCCGGCAATCCGCTGAAAGACAAGGGGTCGATGGCCGATTTCCGCGCGCGGCTCGAAAGCGCCGAGAAAATCGCGGCATCGCATCCGCGCATCCATGTGAGCGCGCTCGAACGGACGCTGCACACAGTCTACACGGTGGACACGGTCGCCGCCCTGCGCCGCCGCTTTCCCGGCGTGACATTCGTCTGGCTGATGGGAAGCGACAATCTGGAACAATTCGGCCGCTGGCGGCGCTGGCGCGACATCGCCCGGCTCGTTCCCATCGCGGTGGTGCAGCGGCCGGGCAGTATCCTGGCCGCGCTCAACGCGCCCCTGGTCCGCCGCTTCGGCATGGTCCGCGATGCGAAGCTGCCGGCGCATCCGCCATGCGTCATGGTGCTGGACGGGGCACGGAACAAGCAAAGCGCGACACGGCTGCGCGCCGAGGGTCTTGGGCCGTCCCCCGAGCCATGCTAGATTCCTTGCGACCGTTGGAGATAAACCCCTGAAAGCCGCCAAAAAGCCTGTCAAAAAGGCCGCCAAGACGTCCGCCTCCAAGCCCTCCAAGGCCAAAGCCGCTCCGCGCAAGACTGCCAAGCCCAAGCCGAAAAAAACCGCCAAGGCGCCGGCACGCAAGGCGCCCAGGGCGAAGGCCGCGCCGCACAGCGATCTGCTCAAGCGCATCATCGCATCCCTGGAAGACGACAAGGCGGAAGCCATCGTCACCGTCGATCTGGAAGGGCGCTCTTCGCTTTGCGATGCCGCGGTGATCGCCAGCGGCCGTTCGTCCCGTCATGTCATGTCCATCGCCGAGCATCTGGCGCGACGCCTGAAAGAGCAGGGCTACGGCACCCGACCCGTCACCGGCGCCGCGCAAGGCGACTGGGTGCTGGTGGATGCGGGCGACATCATCGTCCATGTCTTCCGGCCCGAGGTGCGCGACTATTACGACCTCGAAGGCATGTGGAACGTGGCTTCGCCGGGCCGGGCCTGAACCCGCGATGCGCCTGACGGTCCTTGCCATCGGCCACGCGCGCGGCACGGAGCATCGCCAGGAAAAGTGTGCACGGTTTTCCGTCCGGCGATGCGACCAGAATGAATCGGAGAGAAGGGCGCGCGCTTGCGATTGACTATCCTTGCCATCGGCCACGCACGCGGGACCTCCGAAGGCGCGCTGTGCGACGAATTTCTCGGCCGCGCCGTGAAGATGGGCCGCAACATGGGTTTCACCGCCGTGGCGGTGGAAGAGCTCGCGGTGAGCAAGGCCCGTGATGCCGCAACCCGCATGAATGACGAAGCCGCGCGTCTGGCGGCCCGGCTCCCGGACGGCGCGCATATCATGCTGCTGGACGCGCGGGGCAAGGGCATGACCTCGGAAGATTTCGCGGAGACGTTGGGCAGCCTGCGCGATGTCGGCACCAAGGATCTGGCTTTCGTGATCGGCGGGCCGGACGGGCTTGCGCCGTTGCCGGGCAAGAAGGCCAGCCGCAGCCTGGCCTTCGGGCCGCAGACCTGGCCGCATCTGCTGGCCCGGGCGCTGTTGCTGGAACAAGTCTATCGCGCCATGACCATCCTGGCCGGACACCCGTATCACCGGGCTTAGTTTGCCCCCATCTGTCCGCCACGCGGGCAAGCCCGCTAGCGGACATCTTCCCCCGCCAATGGCTTCGCCTAGCTGCCCGCTGCGCGGGCGTTCGGCCGGCGAAAGCTCCCCCGGAGCTTTCGCTTCTCGACCTCACGGGAAAGAAAGCCTCAGCCAAGACGCACCGCCCCGCTGACTGCGCCAGTCAAGCTTTTCTTAACCACAATCAGCGATGCTGACGTGTCGCAATGGGACACGTTGCCCATGGAAATCAAAGGCCCCGGCCGCATCGAGAGCGGCGCCATCCGGCGCAAATCCGCGAGCGCAAGCGCAGGCGGCAGCTTCACCGTCTCCGACGCGGGCGAAAGTCATGCCCAGATCGTCGCCGGTCCCGGACCGATCGCGGCGTTGGATTCCATCCTGGCCCTGCAGGACATGGGCGATGCTTCCAGCGGCCGGTCCAAGGGCCTGGCGCATGGCGAGCAGCTGCTCGATATCCTGGACTCGGTGCGCGACGGGCTTCTGGCGGGCGGTATTCCCCGCACCACCTTGAACCGGCTGGCCGTGGCGGTCACCCGCCGTCACGACGTCTTCGCCGATCCCAAGCTGCAGGACGTGCTCGACCAGATCGAATTGAGAGCGCATGTCGAGCTGGCCAAGCTGGAACAGCTCGACAAGAGAATCGCCTGATCAGCGACCCAAAAAGGGCCTGAAGCCGCCATAGATCATGCGCTTGCCGTCGAAGGGGATGTTGTTCTCGTACTTCTTCAGGCGCGGGTCTTCCATCACCTTCTTGTTCACGGCATCGCGCGTTTCGCGGCTTTCATAGACGATCCAGGAAAAGATCACGACTTCGTCCTCGCCCGCCTGCACCGAGCGCGGGAAGGAGGTCAGCTTGCCGTAAGGCACATCGTCGCCCACGCATTCGACATAATCGAGGGCGCCGAATTCCTTCCAGATCGGCGCGCATTCGGCGGCCATCGCCTTGTAGGCGTCGAGCTTGTCTTTGGGAACGGCAAGGATGAATCCGTCGACATAGGCCATGATGCTCTCCCTTGGTTGAACTCTAAGGACGTGTCGACCCAGCCGATCCCGACAGCATTGTCCATTTTTTCGACCAGGCAAAGAAAAAGGCGGCCGAAGCCGCCTCTTTTGTCTTTACCGCCTTGGCTCAGGCCCGCCTCCCCCGCGCATGCGCAGCATGCTGGTGGGGGAGGTGGCCGTAGCAACCTCTCGAGGTTGCGTAGGCCGGAGGGGGAAATCAAACATCCAAGATCAAACGTTCGGGGTCTTCCAGATTTTCCTTCACACGCACCAGGAAGGTGACGGCGTCGCGGCCGTCGACCGCCATGGGGCGCGGCTGGATCTTGTGCATGCCCAGGATGCCCGACTGCGGCGAATTCAGGATCGGGGTGGACATCAGCGAGCCGAACACCCCGCCATTGGTGATGGAGAAGGTGCCGCCCTGAAGCTCTTCCAGCTTCAGCTTGTTGTCGCGGGCGCGCAGGCCGAAATCCATGATCGCCTTTTCGACTCCGGCCAGCGACAGCTGGTCGGCATCGCGCACCACCGGCACGACCAGGCCGCGGTCGGTCGAGACCGCGACGCCGATGTCGTAATAGTTCTTGTAGACGATGCTGTCGCCTTCGATCTCGGCATTGACGTTGGGCAGTTCCTTCAGCGCGGCGACGCAGGCCTTGACGAAGAAACCCATGAAGCCCAGGCGCACGCCGTGCTTCTTCTCGAAGCTGTCCTTGTAGGTGCTGCGCAGCGCCATGACGCGGGTCATGTCCACCTCGTTGAAGGTGGTGAGCTGGGCGGCGGTGTTCTGCGATTCCTTCAGGCGCAGCGCGATGGTCTTGCGCAGGCGCGTCATCGCCACTTTCTCTTCGCGCTCCGCATTGTTGCGGGGGCCGGCGGGCGCGGCGGCAGCGGTGGCCGGGGCGGCGGCACGGGCTTCCAGCGCGCCGAGCACATCGCCCTTGGTGACGCGGCCATCACGGCCGGTGCCGGCGACGGCGGCGGTGGAGATGCCGGTCTCTTCCGCCAGACGACGGGCCGAGGGCATGGCGGGAGCAGATGCGGCAGCCGCTTTTGGCGCGGCGGGCGCCGGCGCGGCGGCAGGCTTGGGTGCTTCGGCGGCGGGCTTGGCGGCGGGTGCCGGCGCGGCGCCGGCCTTGCCTTCGGCGATGGAGCCCAGGATCGCGCCCACCTGCACGGTGGCGCCGGCCTGAACCGAAATCGACTCGATGGCGCCGGCGGCGGGCGCGGGCACTTCCACCGTCACCTTGTCGGTTTCCAG
>JAFKFF010000287.1 GCA_017307315.1 Alphaproteobacteria bacterium | reverse complement strand
AGCCGCTTTTTCGCACTCGGCAATACATGTTCTACCAGCATCCCGTACGCCTCAAGCTCTCCGTAACCCTATATCCGGTTCGCGCCCCCCTTCAATACGTCCTCTTGTCCTACCTTATGATGGGACTGCGGATAGATCGGAATTCCCAGTTGTTGTGCCAAGGAGTGCGATGGTCCGCTCCCGCCCCATCGTGGTCGGTGTCCACGGGCTTTTCGCGGATGGAGCGGACATCATGCTGGAACGCGAAGGCGCCCGGCTGGTAACGACCAACACGGTCCTTCATGCCTCCAACCGGATCGACGTCGCCGCCCTGATCGCGCCGGCTGCCGTGCGGATGGCCAGCCTGGCCTAGCGGGCAAGCCCGCGACGCTACGTAGAATCCCTTAGGAGATCCCCTCAGCACCAAACCGAATGGTTTATGGGCCCGCGGCCGCCTAGAAAAAGCCCACGATTTTCGAGGAGAGAGCCGATGGCACCCCAGATTTCCGCGACCCAATCCCGCACCGAACAGGGCCTTTTGGCGAACATTTTCCTGCGTCAGGACACGAGTGCCCAACCCCATATGGGATCGGTGCAGAACGTGTCCCAGGACCGGGAAATCTTCGCCGAGGGCGATCATGCCGATTGCTTCTTCAAAATCGTGTCGGGCGTGGTCCGTACCTGCAAATTCCTGGCCGACGGCCGCCGGCAGATCGATGCCTTTTATGTCGCCGGCGATATTTTCGGCTTCGAGGCCGGCGAAGATTATCAATTGTCCGCGGAAGCGGTGACCGATTGCACCTTGATCGTCTATCGCCGCAACAAGATCGATGCGCTGGCCGGAAGCGACAAGATCGCGTCTCACGAGCTTCTCGCTTTCGCGATGCGCGGAATGGCGCGGGCGCAGGCCCATTCCCTGCTCCTGGGCCGGCGCAGCGCGATGGAAAAGGTCGCCGGCTTCCTTCTGACCTGGGCCCAGGCGAGCGCGAACCGCAAGACCGTCTCCCTGGCCATGACCCGGCAGGATATTGGCGACTATCTCGGCCTGACCATCGAGACGGTTTCGCGCACCCTTTCCCAGATGGAGCGCGAAAATGTGATCGATCTGCCGACCGCCCGGCAAATTCGCGTGCGGAACCTCGAGATGCTGGAGGACATGGCTGCCTGAAGCCTGTACGCGCGGCACCGGGCGGGTATAGTTCCGGCGCTGGCTGTCGACGCGACTGAGATTGAAGGCACGCGCATGCCAAACGCATTGCCGCTTACCCGCGAACAGCTCGCCCGCATGGACGCTTGGTGGCGGGCGGCGAATTATCTCTCCGTCGGCCAGGTCTACCTCCTCGACAACCCCCTGTTGCGCGAACCGCTGAAACGGGAACACACCAAGCCGCGGCTGCTGGGACATTGGGGAACGGTGCCGGGGCTGAATTTCATCTACACCCACCTGAACCGCGTCATCCGGGAGCGGGACCTCAATCTTCTGTTCCTTGCGGGGCCCGGCCATGGCGCGCCGGGCGTTGTGGCCAACACCTATCTGGAAGGCACCTACACCGAACGCTATCCCGACATCACCGAGGACGAAGCCGGCCTGTGCCGTCTCTTCCGCCAATTCTCCTTCCCCGGCGGAATTCCCAGCCACGCGGCGCCGGAAACCCCCGGCTCGATCCATGAAGGCGGCGAGCTTGGCTATTGCCTGTCGCATGCCTTCGGCGCCGTGCTGGACAATCCCGACCTGATCGCGGCCTGCGTGGTGGGCGACGGCGAGGCCGAGACCGGCCCCCTGGCGGCCTCCTGGCACAGCAACAAATTCCTCGATCCGCAGCGCGACGGCGCCGTGCTGCCCATCCTGCATCTCAACGGCTACAAGATCGCCAATCCGACCATCCTCGCGCGCCTGCCGCATGGCGAATTGACGGCGCTGCTGACGGGCTATGGCTACGCGCCCCTGTTCGTCGAGGGAGAAGACCCGGCCATCCTTCACCAGGCGATGGCGGCGGCGCTGGACAGCGCCTTCGACCAGATCGCCGCGATCAAGGCGCGCCTGCCGGACCCGCGGGCGCGCCCGGCCTGGCCCATGATCGTGTTGCGGACCCCGAAAGGCTGGACCGGCCCCAAAATGGTGGACGGCAAGAAGACGGAAGGCTTCTGGCGCGCCCACCAAGTGCCTTTCACCTTGGAAAAGGACGAGCATATCGGCCTTCTGGAAGCCTGGATGCGCAGCTACCGTCCCGAGGAACTGTTCGATGCGGCGGGCCGGCTTCGCGCCGATATCGCCGCGCTGGCGCCCCAAGGCCCGCGCCGGATGAGCGACAACCCGCATGCC
>JAFKFF010000092.1 GCA_017307315.1 Alphaproteobacteria bacterium | reverse complement strand
CCTGGCCAGAACTGGGCGCATAGCCCAGGCGGAACTGCTTGGCGGCATGGCCATCGAGCCCCCGGCGCTTGAGATAATTGCGCGCCTCCAATCCGCCGCTCTCGCGCAGCTGCACTTCGTAGAATTGCGCCGCCAGTTCCACGATCTCATAGAGCGATTTGCGCTTTTCTTCCCGCGCCTCGTCGTCCGGCGACCATTTGGGAAGTTCCACGCCGGCTTCGGCGGCCAGCTTCTCCACCGCTTCGGGGAAGCTCAGGCCTTCGGTTTCGACCAGCCATTTGAAGGCATCCCCGCCCGCGCCGCAGCCGAAACATTTGTAGGCCTGACGCTCATTCTCGACCTTGAAGCTGGGGGACTTTTCGCCATGGAAGGGACAACAGCCCCACATCACCCGGCCCTTGCGGACCAGCTTGACGCGGCGCCCCACCAGCTGGACCAGATCGGTCCGCCGCCGGATCTCTTCCAGCAATCCTTCGCCATAGCGCATGCGGGCCATCTTAAGCGAAAAAGCCCTGGCGCGCCGCGCGAATCCGCGTCCCAGAAGCCCTAAAACCGCCGCGCCTGTGCATGATTCGGCAAGATGTCTTTGCCATCCTCGGTTGCGGAGCGGTTCATGACCACCTTCGACGAGACCGATGCGGTCGGCATCCGGCTGAGAAGCATCAGAAAAAGGCTGACGGCGGCGGAAAGCCGCGCCCAGGCCATCGAAACCATTCGCGCCACCGCCCGCGCCCTCTGCGGTTCCGATGGCATCTGCCTGGTCGTGCGCCAGGGCGATCTTTGCCATTACATCGAGGAGGACGCGATCGCGCCCCTGTGGAAGGGCCAGCGCTTTCCCATGAGCGCCTGCATTTCCGGCTGGTCCATGCTCAACAACCAGACCGCGGTGATCGAGGATGTTTTCGCCGATCCGCGCATTCCGCACGACGCCTACCGGCCCACTTTCGTCAAAAGCCTGATCATGACGCCCATCGGCGAGAATTCGCCGGTGGCGGCGATCGGCGCCTATTGGGCGCAAAAGCGCAGCTTCTCGCCGGCGGAAATCGCCACGGTGAAGGCGCTGAGCCTCGTCATCGGAAAGTCGCTGTCTTTTCTGGTCTGATCGGGCCGGCTATTTCGGCGCGGAAAGCTTGTCCTTCACCAGGGCGGAGGCGCGGGCGAAATCCATCTGCCCGGCATAGCGTTCCTTCATCGCCGCCATCACCTTGCCCATGTCCTTGATCGAGGACGCGCCCAGCTCGGCGATCACCATGTCGGCGGCGGCCTTGACGCCCGCCTCGTCCATCTGGGCTGGCATGAAGGAGCGGATGATCTCGATTTCCTGGCGCTCGCCCGCCGCCAGTTCCGGGCGGTTGCCGGCGTCATAAGCGGCCGCGGATTCGTCGCGCTGTTTGATCATCTTGGCGAGGAGGGACAGAATTTCGTCGTCGCCCAGCAGATCGCGGCTGGTTTCGGTGCGCGCCGCGATGTCGCGGTCCTTCAATGCCGCCAGCACCAGGCGCAAGGTCGCCAGCCGCTTGGCATCCTTCGCCTTCAGCGCCTCTTTCATGGAGTCATTGAGTTTCTGGCGCAGCGACATCGGATTTTCAGCCTTTTTCGGAAAAGTGGAACCTACGCGAATCGGGGGATAAGTACAACGCATTGAAATTGCAGGGGTAATATCTCCGCCCGCGATGTTGACCGGCACCGGCCGCATCCCTATTTTCCGGCAAATCCAAGGACGCTTCCCCATGCCCGACGCTGAAACAATCACCCCGCTGTCCCGCGGGGGCGTGATGTTGGCCGACGGCACCTTTTTCGAAGGCACCGGCTTCGGGGCTACCGGAGCGGCGATCGGCGAAGTCTGCTTCAACACCGCCATGACCGGCTATCAGGAGATTCTGTCCGATCCCTCCTATGCCGGGCAGATCGTCGCCTTCACCTTTCCCCATATCGGCATCGTCGGCACCAATGCCGAGGACATCGAGACCATCAACCCGGCGGTGCGCGGCCTGATTGTGCGCGCCGACGCCGAGCATCCGTCCAACTATCGCAGCCTGGCGGCGCTCGACCGCTGGCTGAAGGCGCACAACATTCCCGCCGTGGCCGGGATCGACACCCGCGCCCTCACCAGCCTGATCCGCGAGAAAGGCATGCCGCATGGCGTGATCGCCAATGCGGGTAGCGGCGCGCTCGATCATGCCGCGCTGTTGAAGCAGGCCAGGAGCTTTTCCGGATTGGAGGGGCTGGACCTCGCCAAGGAGGTGAGCGCGCGCCAGACCTACAAATGGAACGAAACCGAGTGGGCGTGGAACAAGGGCTATGGCGTGCAGGCCGAGCCGAACTGGCGCGCCACCGTGATCGATTACGGCGTGAAGCGGAACATCCTGCGCCTTCTCGCCAGCAAGGGCGCCGACATCACCGTGGTGCCCGCCAATGCCAGCCTGGACGATGTGATGCGCAACGATCCCCATGGCGTGCTGTTGTCCAATGGCCCCGGCGATCCGGCGGCGACCGGCGCCTATGCCATCCCCGTCATCAAGGGCGTGGTGGATCGCGGCATCCCCACCTTCGGCATCTGCCTTGGCCACCAGATGCTGGCCCTCGGCTTGGGCGCCAAGACCAAGAAGATGGCCCAGGGCCATCACGGCGCCAACCATCCGGTGAAGGATCTGGAAACCGGCAAGGTCGAGATCGTTTCGATGAACCACGGTTTCACCGTGGACGCCGACACCCTGCCCAAGGGCGTGAAACAGACCCACATCTCCCTGTTCGACGGCACCAATTGCGGCATCGCGGTGGAAGGCAAGGACGTGTTCAGCGTCCAGTACCATCCCGAAGCCTCGCCCGGTCCGATGGACAGCCATTATCTGTTCGACCGCTTCGCCACGGCAGCGACAAAGCGGGCGTAGCGCGCCGTCATTCCCGGCCAGGCATCGCGTCAGCGATGCGAGAGGAAGGGAATGACAAGTTGTACTATCGCACCAGCTCGATCATGTCGAAGTCGGACTCTTGCGTGCCCGGCAAGGGCAGATCCAGGCGCAAGTGATCGTCGCCGATGCCGACCAGCACGCCGACCTGATCGTCGGGATTGAGCGGTTCGCCGGCGGATAGCTCGCCGCCCGAATAGCGGTGCAAGGGTTCGCCCTTGGCGCTCTGCGCGCCGAGATACACCCACATGCCTTCCTGCGGATAGAGGTAGCCCGCCATGCGCTGGGTCCCGTTCTTTTCGAAATAGATCTCGCCGTTGGCGCGGATAATGCGGCAGGTGAACCAGTCGAAGACGTAATAGCCGCTGGCGCCGCCCAGCTTGACCTGGCGGCAGCGCCAGGTGCCGTAAAGCGCCGCTTCCGGGATCGAGCGGGCTTGCGGCGAGAAAATCCGGTCGAGGACGCGCCGGTCGCCAAAGCCGCCGCGGCCCTGCGCCTGAGCCAGCGCATCGGCGCGCGCATCTTCCAGATGCGCCAGCCGGTCGATGTCGGAAAGAGAGATGCGGTCGTGCCAGTCGGCAAAAGCGGGGCCGGTCAGCGCCAGGAGCGCCGCGGCGGCGAAAATCGATTTATGCGCTACCCGCTTCGTCATGGCCGTTCTCCGGGGGCATCCAGCCCTTCAGATCCGCGGTCGGCGGCATGCCGACCACGTTGAAGCCGGCGTCGACGAAGTGCACTTCGCCGGTGACGCCGCCCGACAGACCACTAAGCAAATAGAGTGCCGCCCCGCCGACATGGTTAAGGTCCACCGAGCGCTTCAGGGGCGCATGGGCCTTGTTCCACTTGAACACCATGCGGGCATCGCCCACCGCGCTGCCGGCCAGGGTCCGCATCGGTCCGGCCGAGATCGCATTCACCCGGATATTGTCGCGGCCGAGATCGGCGGCGAGGTAACGCACCGAGGCTTCCAGCGCCGCCTTGGCCACGCCCATCACGTTGTAGTTGGGCATCACGCGCTGGGCGCCGAGATAGGTCAGGGTCACCATCGACCCGCCGCGCGTCATCAGGGCGGCGGCACGCTGCGCCACCGCGGTGAAGGAATAGCAGGAAATATCCAGGCTTTTGAGGAAATTGGCGCGCGTGGTGTCGACATAGCGGCCCTTCAATTCCTTGGCGTCGGAAAAGGCGATGGCATGGACCAGAAAGTCCAGCGAACCCCATTCCTTCCCGATCTGCGCGAACACCGCATCCAGGTCGGAATCCTTTTCCACATCGCCGGGCAGCACGATCTTGCTGCCGATGGATTCGGCCAAAGGCTTCAGCCGCCGGGCCTGGGCGTCGCCCTGATAGGTGAAGGCCAGCTCGGCGCCCTGGGTCGCCAGCACCTGGGCGATGCCCCAGGCGATGGAATGGTCGTTGGCCACGCCCATGATCAGGCCGCGTCGGCCCGCCATCAGGCCGGTTTTGGCGTCAGCCATCAGAGTCTCGGGTGGGGTTTTCTGTTCCATTTCGAGACATCACTTTTCCAGCCGCTGAAACACCAGCGACGCATTGGTGCCGCCGAAGCCGAAGGAATTCGACAGGGCGGTGTTGATCTTCACATTGTCGATCCGCTTGCGCACGATATTGGCGTCGGCGACCGCGGGATCGATCTCTTCGATATTGGCGCTCTCGCAGATGAAGCCGTTCTGCATCATCAGAAGCGTATAGATCGCCTCATGCACGCCCGCCGCGCCCTGGCTGTGGCCGGTGAGCGATTTGGTGGCGCTGATGGCGGGCATCTTCTCGCCGAAGACTTCGCGGATGGCGTTGATCTCGGGAATGTCGCCGACGGGCGTCGAGGTGGCGTGCGGATTGATGTAATCGACCGGCCCCTTCACATTTTCCAGCGCCATCCTCATGCAGCGCACCGCGCCTTCGCCCGAGGGCGCCACCATGTCGGCGCCGTCGGCGGTGGCGCCATAGCCGGTCAGTTCGGCATAGATTTTCGCGCCGCGCGCGCGCGCATGTTCCAGCTCTTCCAGGATCAGGATGCCGCCGCCGCCGGAAATCACGAAGCCGTCGCGGCTCCTGTCATAGGCGCGCGAGGCCTTGCCCGGCGTGGCATTGAATTTGGACGACATCGCGCCCATCGCGTCGAACAATTCGCTCAAGGTCCAGTCCAGCTCTTCGCCGCCGCCGGCGAACATCATGTCCTGCTTGCCCCACTGGATCATCTCCATGGCGTTGCCGATGCAATTGGCCGAGGTCGAGCAGGCCGAGGAGATCGAGTAATTCACGCCTTTGGTCTTGAACCAGGTGGAGAGGTTGGCGCTGCAGGTGGACGACATCGCATTGGGCACCGCGAAAGGCCCGATCCGCTTGGGGCCTTTGGCGGGATCGCGCGCCGTGTCGGCGGCGGCGACGATGGCCTTGGTCGAAGGCCCGCCCGATCCCACGATCAGGCCGGTGCGGGGATTGGAGATGTCTTTTTCCGTCAATCCGGCATCGGCGATGGCCTGGGTCATCGCCACCCAGCAATAGCCGGCGCCGTCGCCCTGAAAGCGGCGTGCGCGGCGGTCCACCACGGCGTCGAGATCGATCTTCAAGCTGCCGTGAATCTGCGAGCGGAAGCCCAGCCGGACATAATCATCCGCCGTGACGATGCCCGATCGCGCCTGGCGCAGGCTGTCGGTCACTTCTTCGGCATTGTTGCCGATGGACGAGACGATGCCGAGGCCGGTAACGACCACTCTTCTCATGACGATCCTCGAACGGGCTTAAGCGGAAGCCGGTGAAGCCGATGTCTGCGCCAAAGCCGCCGCCGCATCGGTGAACAGGCCGACGCGCAAGCCCTTGGCTTCATAGATCACCTTGCCGTCGACCTTCATGATGCCGTCGGCGATGCCCAGCACAAGCTTGCGCATCACCACGCGCTTCAAATTGACGATGTAAGTGATCTTCTTCGCCGTCGGCAGCACCATGCCGGTGAATTTCACTTCTTCCACGCCCAGGGCGCGGCCTTTGCCCAAACCGCCCATCCAGCCCAGGAAGAATCCCACCATCTGCCACAGCGCATCCAGCCCCAGGCAGCCCGGCATCACCGGATCGCCCTGGAAATGGCATTTGAAGAACCAGAGATTGGGGTTGACGTCGAACTCGGCGATCACTTCGCCCTTGCCGTTCTCGCCCCCGTCTTCGGTGATGGAGGTGATGCGATCGAACATCAGCATCGGCGGCATCGGAAGCTGGGCATTGCCGGGTCCGAACAACTCGCCACGGGCGCAGGCCAGAAGGCCTGCCATGTCAAAACTCGACTTTTTCACCGGCTTGTCCAATGTCCTGTCCCTTCAAAGCCCTTCCTGACAACGCCTTAACCCGAAAAGGGGTCGGGGAACCACCGTCAAAATGGCGGTTTTGCCCGTTTTTTGACACTTGCTTGATTAGAAGCATTCTAACGTGTAGCTTTGCCCATTCTAGCAAGCTTCGGCAGGCCCTGACAGGCCGCCGTCAGAAAAGGAACTTCGGGCCGATGGTCAAGGTCAGGCGAGATACGGGCAAGGCGGTGGAGCGTCTGCGCGCCGTGGGCCTGCGTCCGACCCGCCAGCGCGTGGAGCTGGCGAGCCTTCTGTTCCGCAACGGCGACCGGCATGTCACCGCCGAAAGCCTGCACGACGAGGCTTCCGGCCTGGGCCTGAAAATCTCGCTCGCCACGGTCTACAACACCCTGCACCAATTCACCCATGCCGGCCTTCTGCGCCAGGTGGTGGTCGATGCCTCGCGCGGCTATTTCGACACCAATACGGGGGACCATCAGCACTTCTTCCTCGAGGACGAAGGAACCCTGATCGACATTCCGGGCGAGGAAATCACGGTGGCGGGCGTGCCGCAGCCGCCGGCCGGCCTCAGCGTGGACCGGGTGGACGTGGTGGTCCGGGTACGCCGGGGCTGAAGCGCCCCTCGTTTTTGCGACTCATTCTCTTACTTTAGAATAGTTCTAAACTATTGACAGGCCGCGACCGGCGGGGCCAATCTCGCGTCCGGATCTGCACATAGAAGGAGTCCCCCCATGCCCGCGCTGAAGAACACCAAGACCTGGGAAAACCTGAAAGAGGCCTTCGCCGGCGAAAGCCAGGCCAACCGCCGCTATCTCTATTTCGCGCAGAAGGCCGACGTCGAAGGGCATAACGATGTCGCCGCCGTGTTCCGCTCCACCGCGGAAGGCGAGACCGGCCACGCCCATGGCCATCTGGAATATCTGGAGGAAGTGGGCGATCCGGCGACCGGCGAGCCCATCGGTGCCACCGACGCCAACCTCAAAGCCTCGATCGCGGGCGAGACCCACGAATATACCGACATGTATCCGGGCATGGCCAAGACCGCCCGCACTGAAGGCTTCGACGAGATCGCCGACTGGTTCGAGACCTTGGCCAAGGCCGAAAAGAGCCATGCCGGCCGCTTCCAGAAGGCGCTGGATACGCTCGGTAAATAACCCCCTCCGCCTTCGCTCGCTCGAGAGCGGGCTACGGCATCTCCCCTTCTACGTGCTTCGCGCGGAAGGGGGAGCGGTAAGTACCCTCCTTCCGCCTTTCGCTGGCGACGCGCGCAAGCGCGCTGCCAGCTTCAGGCACCTCCCCCGTGCGCTGCGCGCACGGGGGAGACTGATCTGTACTCGTTTCTGGAGATGCCATGACAGGCGAAGGCAGTCTCGACGCCCCCACCCGCGAGATCATCCGCTGGCAGGATCCGGACTTCACCGATCCGGTGAAGCTGGATGCGGAGATGCGGCGCGTCTTCGACATCTGTCACGGCTGCCGCCGCTGCTTCAATCTCTGCGATTCCTTTCCCCGCCTGTTCGACCTGATCGATTCCAGCCCGGAAGAAGATGTCGAGCATCTGAAGTCCGAAGACTTCAAGCCTATCGTCGATGCCTGCACGCTTTGCGACATGTGCTTCATGACCAAATGCCCTTACGTGCCGCCGCATCCCTTCAATCTGGATTTTCCGCATTTGATGCTGCGCCACCGCGCCGCCGAAGCCGCGCAAGGCCACAAGGATTTCACGCAAGGCCAACTGGCCGAAATGGATCGCAACGGCAGGCTGGCCCGCTTCGTCTCGCCCATCGTCAACTGGGCCTCGGACAAATCCAACAAACCGATGCGCGCCTTGATGGAGAAGACCGCCCATATCGATCCCAAGGCGGAGCTGCCCAAATTCCACAGCCGCACCTTCGTGACCGCCGACAAGGGCGAGCCGATCGCGCCCAATCCGTCCGCCCCCGCCTTCGGCAAGCGCAAGGCCGCGCTCTATGCCACCTGCTTCGTCAACTACAACAAGCCCGTCACCGGCATGGCGGCGCGCAGCGTGCTCAATCACATCGGCGTCGAAACCATCGTCTCCTATCCCGGCTGCTGCGGCATGCCGTTCCTGGAGCAGGCCAATCTCGCCCGCGTCGCCGAAAGTGCCGCCAAGGTTTCGGCCGAGCTGGTGAAGCTGATCGACCAGGGTTACGACATCGTCGCCCTCACCGCCTCCTGCGGACTGATGCTGAAATTCGAATGGGCCCTGATCTGTCCCGACAATCCGGACGTGAAGCGGCTCGCCGAGCATGTCTTCGACATCGACGAATATGTGGTGGACGTGGCCAAGAAGAACGGCCTGCCGCCGGGCCTTTCTCCGCTGCCCGAAGGGGTGACGGTGCATCTGGCCTGCCATGCCCGCGCCCAGAATATGGGCCCCAAGGCGGCCGAGATGCTGAAGATGATTCCCGACACGCCGGTCGACGTGATCGAGCGCTGCTCCGGCCATGGCGGCACGTTCGGCGTGGTCGAACCCACCCATGACCTGGCCGTGAAGGTGGGCCGGCCTGTGTTTCGCGCCGCCAATACCCAGAAGCGCGGCCATATCGTGTCGGATTGCCCGCTCGCCGCCCAGCATATCGTCGCTCACACCGACACGCCCGCGCGCGAGCCCGAACATCCGATCCAGATCATGGCCCGCGCTTATGGGTTAACGGAAGACTGATAAATGCCCGCAAACGCCCGCAAGATCATACCCGCCGATATCCTGCCCGACAGCGACTATGCGGCCCGGCGCAAGCAGTTGCGCAGCGACGCCATCGCGCTGAAGAAGCACCGCCGCGTCGAAGTCGGGCCCTTCGCCACCTTCTATTTCGAGAATTACCTCACCATGTGGCTGCAGGTGCAGGAGATGCTGCGCATCGAGAAGGGCGGAGACGAGCAGATGGCCGGCGAGCTGGAAGCCTATAATCCGCTCATCCCCCAGGGCGACGAATTGATCGCCACCCTGATGCTGGAAATCGAGGACGCGGACCGCCGCAATGCCACCTTGCTGACGTTGGGCGGCATCGAGGAAACGATCTTCATGGAGATCGGCGCGACCCGCATCGCCGCCACGCCCACCGAATATGACGATCGCACCACGCCCGACGGCAAGACCTCATCGGTGCATTGGTTGCGCTTCAAGCTGACGGGCGAGCAGATTGCGCGCTTTGCGACCGAACGTGTCGTGATCGGCATCGGGCACAAGAATTACGGCCACATGGCTGTGTTGAGCGAGGCCACACGTACGGCATTGGCGCAGGACTTCGCTTAAAGCTCACCCTTGTAACGCGACCGGTAATACGTCGCCGCCAAAACGCTCACCGGCGCGCGATCGCCATTGCCCAGCGGCACCGCCAGCGATTCGGCGATCAGATGCTCCATGTCCTCTTGCTTGTAGGTGCCTTGCAGGCGAAGCGGCTGTTCCATCTCCAGCATCGCGTCATAGACGCAGGTCCAGCGCTCGGCGAGTTCGGGAGCAACCACCTCGTCCAGCAGCTTGCCGGCATTGTTGCCGAAAACTTCGGCGATGAAGGAGCCCTGCAGCCGAAGACGGTAGCTGAATTTTCCGGGACTGGCCTCCACCCGTTCCGCCACCGAGAGATGCGCGAGATAGGGCTTGAGCGAACGCATATCGAGATCTTCGCGCCGGGGCAGTCCGCCGGCCGATTCCGCCTTGGCTTGCCACAGGGCGCGGAAGGCGGCGAGTTCGGGTTGAACGAAGGACAGCGTTTCGTCCACGCTGATGCCCCAGCCATGGCGGCGAATCCGGTCTTTCAACCGGACCACCGGATCGCGCGTGATCCCCATCGCCCACCCCGAATGATCGAATCGGGAGAGATTATGAAGCGTTGCGGCCGCGCTTCCGCAAGCGGCGCGGCGAACGAAAGCACCGATATCCTGTCAGAGTTTGAGACGGTTCTCGGCGATAGCGCTGTAAATCGACGCGTCCAGTTTTTCATACCGGCGGGTCGAGGCGTCGTACCAATAAAGCGGGTCGGCAATGGCGGACGGATCGAAGCCTTCGCGCACCAGATCCACCTTGCGTTGCTTGAAGGTGCCCGTCACTTCAATCTGCGGCTGCAGGCGCAGGAACAAGGGCCGCGCGAAAGCGGACAGGTGACGGTCCAGGCGTTCCCCCAACCCGGCGATGTCGAAGCTGCCGTCCACCACCAGGGCCGCCATGCCCGCCCGGCCGTCATGGCCGGGCACATGAACGCCATAGATATTGGTTTCGCGGATGCCGGGCACCGAAGACAGGGCCTGCGCCACTTCGCTGGTGGCGACATTCTCGCCTTTCCAGCGGAAGGTGTCGCCGACGCGATCGACAAAATAGAAATAGCCATGCGCGTCGCGGCGCATCAGATCGCCGGTCCGGAACCAGGTATCGCCATGCGCGAAGACATCGCGCAGGATCTTCTTCTCGGTTTCCCCCTTCTTGGTATAGCCCTCGAAATTGCGGCCCGCCCGCATCGAAAGCCGCCCCACCGCCTCGCCCGCTTCCTCGGGACCGCACTCGATGCAAAGCCCGTCAGGCCCCCGCACCGGCATCTCGCGCTCGACATCGAAGCGCACCACGCGGGTGGGGAGCAGCCATTGCAGATAGTCCGGCACCCGGCCGACCGAGCCCAGGGTGCCGTCATAATTGAGCATCGAGACATTGCCTTCGGTCGCGCCGTAGAATTCCACGATGCGGGGAATGGCGAAGCGGTCCTGGAAGCGTTTCCAGATTTCGGGGCGCAGTCCGTTTCCCGTGATGACGCGCAGATGATGGTCGCGCTCGTGCGGGCCGGGCGGCGCATTCAGGAGCCAGCGGCACAATTCGCCGATATAGGCGAAGATGGTGGCGTCGTATTTGTGGATGTCGCTCCAGAATTCGCCCAGCGAGAATTTGCGCTTCAGGATCACCGAGGCGCCCGACAGCAACGCCACGCCCACGGCGCAGACCCCGCCGGTGGCATGATAGAGCGGCAGCGGATCATAGATCCGGTCGCTGGGCTTGGGCGTCAGCGCGCCGATGAAGCCCGACATCATGAACAGCATCCGCATATGGCTGAAATTGGCCGCCTTGGGCAGGCCGGTGGTGCCGGACGTGTAGATGAAGAAAGCCCGGTCCTTGGCGACCACGCCTTCGCGTGGGCCGCGGCCCAGGCCGGTCGCCGGCATCGTGTCCAGGACAGCGTCCAGATTCGAAAGCCCCGCATGCGCGCCGCCTTGCGACCAGAAGACGGGCGGGGCGGTGAAAAAGCCGGCGGCTTCCTTCACGAAGGCCGCCAGCTCCACCCCGGCGATGAGATGCCTGGCGCCCACGATCTCGATGGAATGGGCCAGCGCCTGGCCGCGCTGGTTGGTATTGATCAGCGCGACGCAGAGCCCCGCCTTGAACAGGCCCAGCCAGCAGCACAGGAAATCGGGCCGGTTCTCCATGAAGAGCGCGACACAGTCGCCGCGCTTCAAGCCTTGAGACAAAGCCCAATGACCATAAGCGTTGGCGCGGGCATCGAGGGCGCCATAGCTCGTCACCGTGTCGAGATAATGGATTACCGGCGCGTCGGGCGTGGCGCGCGCCTGGGCTTCCACGATGTCCACGATGGTGCGCGTGCTGTCGGGCTTGATGCGGGCGAGCAGCAGCAAGGTCCGCACGATGTGGCTGAGATAGACGGCTTCGCGCCGTATGGCCGCGGCTAGGGTCATGGGCTCCTTCTCCGTCAGCTTGTGCTGTGGAAGGTTGCTCCGCAAGATAGGAGGGTGAAGCCAACACCGACTTTCTTCCCCCGCATGGCGCAGCCATTGGCGGGGGAAGATGTGCGCTAGCGGGCTTGCCCGCGTGGCGCACAGATGGGGGCACGATGAAAGAACTGGATCTGCGTGGCTTGAAGTGCCCCCTGCCGGCCATGCTGGCGCGCAAAAGACTGGCCCTGATGGCGCCGGGCGAAACGGTCTGGATACTGGCCAGCGATCCGCTTTCCGTCGTCGACATCCCGCATATGTGCAACCAGGAAGGCCACGCCCTGATCCGGAGCGAGAAGGCCGGCGATCACCATCGCTTCCTGGTGCGGCGCGGGCCGCCTTAAGTCCGCGGCGGGGGAGGCGGTGGCAGGGGCGCCATGTGCGCCAGCACGTCGCGCGCATCCAGGGCGCGCGGTTCGCTCCTGGCCTGGTCGGCGGTCAGGAGTACGATCTCGGCATAGGATTCATATTTGGTGGTGCTGACGATATCGACTTCCGGGCCCATCGCGCCGTAGAAGCCCCAATGGGGGCGAAAGCCCCAATAGCCGAAACCATAGCCATAGCCGAAGCCCGGACCCGTCGGGATCGCGTCGTAGCGGGTGCGGGCCCTTGTATCGCGCGTGTCGAACATGAAGTCTGTCCGGCCCGCGGCCAAAGTCACTTCCGCGGCGCGGCGCAGAAGCGCGGTTTCCACCATCTCGCGCGGGGTGACGGAGTTGCCGGTGAAGGTCACCCGCCAGCGATTTTCGGAAATCTGCCGGTCGGTATAGCCGGTGGCCTGTCCCGGCATCATGGGCGCATAGGGGGCCGGGGTGGCACAGGCCGCAAGGGTCAGGAAGCCCAAAAGAACCAGGGGTCGGCCAAGGGCACGGAACGACGGCAGCTTCACGGTCACGGAACGGTCTCCCGGGATGAGGCCTCGCATCATATAGTAACCAACGGCGGATCGCCCAAGTTCCGGCGGCGGTCCCGGTCCGTTCTCCCGGCCATTTTCCCTTGCTAAAGCGGCCGGGGCGTAACAAGTTCACAGCGCCCGGCCCGTGCCGGGTGCCAGGTCGTCGGGGATAGTCTTTTCTGCTGCTCCCGGCGTATTCATAGAAGCGGAAAAACCAGCGATTCCGCCGGACTAAGCCTCGGGGGCCTGAACCTACACCATGCACGGTCTTTCCCTCGCCCTGCAATTCGCACTCTGTTGCGTCCTGGTCGCCGTCTGCACCCTGTCGGTCCAGCTGGCGGTCCTGGCCTGGGTCCGGGTCTTCCGCAAAAGCCCCAAAATCCTCAAAGCCGACCTCAGGGATGACCAGTTGCCGCATGTGCTGGTGCAGCTGCCGGTCCGCAACGAGGGTCAGCTGGCGGTCAGGGTCACCGAAGCGGCGGCGGCGATGGACTGGCCCAGGGACCGCCTCACCATCCAGCTTCTGGACGATGGCGACGCGCACAACCATGCCGACCTGGTGCGCGACGCGATGGCGGTGACGCCCGAAGGGGTGAAGCTGGAGATTCTGCGCCGCGGCGACCGCACCGGCTTCAAGGCCGGCAATCTCGCTTTCGGGCTCCGGCATTGCGACGCGCCCTATGTCGCGATCTTCGACGCCGATTTCGTGCCCCCGCCCGACTTCCTGCGCCGCACCGTGCCCGCGCTGGTCGCGGACCCGGGCCTCGCCTTCGTGCAGGCGCGCTGGGCCCATGCCAACCGCAACGCCAACTGGCTGACCCGGGTGCAAGGCCTGTTGCTGGATTCGCATTTCGCGGTGGAACAGGAAGCCCGCTTCCGCGCCGGCCTGCCCATTTCCTTCAACGGCACCGCCGGCGTGTGGTCGCGGGCCGCCATCGAGGAAGGCGGCGGCTGGACCGGCGACACGCTGACCGAAGATCTGGACCTGTCCATGCGCTGCATGATGCAGGGCTGGCGCGCGGCGATGATGCCCGACCTCAGCGTGCCGGGCGAATTGCCGCAAACCGCCGCCGCCTGGCGGGCGCAGCAGGCGCGCTGGACCAAGGGCCATGCGCAATGCGCCAGAAAGCTTCTGCCGCTGGTCTGGACCAGCGACATGCCGCTTTGGAAAAAAGCGGCGATGACGTTGCAGATGTGCCAGTTCGCTTTCTACATGCTGGCTTTCACCAGCGCCGCGATTTCCCTGACGCTCATGTATATGGGCGTCGTTTATTATTCGGGGGTCGCCCTGCTCGGCCTGATCGTCACCTTGCTGGGGCTGGCCTCGTCGATCGGCTATCTCTATCTCGGCCAGCGCATGCTGGGATTGCACCGCGAACCCAAGCTTCATCGCGCCTTGCTGCTGGCGGTGGTGTTTCCCTCGGGCCTCATCCTCGCCAACACGCGCGCGACCTTCGAAGCTTTTTTCAGCACCCGCATGGATTTCAACCGCACCACCCGCGTGGGCGAGAAACATGTCGGCGGCTGGCGCGGCGTGCCGGAATTGCTGGCGGGCGTGCTTCTGCCCATCTTCGCCTTCGCCGAATCCAATTGGAGCGCGGTGTTCTTCTTCTTCGCGGTGTCGGGCCTGGTCTCGATCGGCGTCATGGGCGCTTCGGGCCAGCGCGAGCCCGCCCGCCAGCGCATCACGCCCGGCGAGTGAG
>JAFKFF010000286.1 GCA_017307315.1 Alphaproteobacteria bacterium | reverse complement strand
CGAGCGAGATGGCGCCTTTCGGAGGCGCCAAGCAATCGGGGCTGGGCCGGGAAGGCTCGAAATACGGCATCGAAAGCTATCTCGAACTCAAGCTGGTCTGCATGAGCGGGATTTAGGCTTGAAGCCGTTCGACCTTGTCGTCATCGGGGGCGGCATCAATGGCTCGGGCATCGCGCGCGATGCGGCGGGACGCGGCTATTCGGTTCTGTTGGCGGAAAAAGGCGATCTGGCGGGCGGCACCTCGTCGGCGTCCACCAAGCTGATCCATGGTGGGCTGCGCTATCTGGAATTCTACGAATTTTCGCTGGTGCGCGAGGCTCTGAAGGAACGCGAAGTGCTGTGGGCGATGGCGCCCCACATCATCTGGCCGTTGCGCTTCGTCCTGCCTGAAAGCGCGGATTCGCGACCCGCCTGGCTGCTGCGATTGGGCCTGTTTCTTTACGATCACATCGGCGGGCGCAGGCGCCTGCCGCCGACGCGGGCCTTGGATCTGAGGCGCGATCCGGCCGGCGCGCCGCTGAAATCTGCGATGACCAAAGGCTTCGAATATTCCGATTGCTGGGTGATGGATTCGCGGTTGGTGGTTCTGAATGCGCGCGACGCGGCGGCGAGGGGCGCGGAAATTCATACCCATACCGAAGTGGTGCATCTGGCGCGGCGGGCCGGGGGATTCGCCGTCACCTTGAAGAGCGCGTCCGGCGAGCGGCAGGTCCATGCCCGGATGGTCGTCAACGCCGCAGGTCCCTGGGTGGATCATGTCTTGAACCGCGTTGCGGATGAGCCGCCGCGCCATCATGTCCGCCTGGTGCAGGGCAGCCATATCGTGATGCGAAAATTGTACGATCACGACCGCTGCTATATCTTCCAGAACCGCGACGGACGGGTGATCTTCGCCATTCCCTATGAGAATGATTTCACGCTGATCGGCACCACCGACCGCGATTATGCGGGCGACCCGGCGGAGGTAAAAATCAGCGCCGAGGAGCGGGCATATCTCTGCGCCGCGGCCAGCGAATATTTTCGCAAGCCCGTGACCGAGGACCAGATCGTCTGGTGCTATTCCGGCGTGCGGCCTCTGTTCGACGATGGCGCCTCCAAAGCCCAGGAAACCACACGCGAATATGTGCTGCGCCTGGAAGGCGATGCGGGAACGGGCGCCTTGCTCAACGTATTCGGAGGCAAGATCACGACGTATCGGCATCTGTCGGAAAAAGCGCTGGAAAAGATCGAAGCTGTGCTGGGTGCGCGCGGTCCGGCCTGGACCAAGGGCTCATCCCTTCCGGGTGGGAATTTTCCCGTTGACGGCTTCGAGGCACTTCAGGCCGCGTTGCAAAGGGAATTTCCGGCAATCGCGTCCGCCACCGTGCGCCGCCTGGCGCGCGCCTATGGCACCGAGGCGAGGGCCATTCTGGCCGCTCCGGGACAGACGCTGGGTGCCGATCTCGGCGCGGGAGAAGTGGATTTTCTGGTCGCGAGGGAGTGGGCGCGCAGTGCCGATGATATCCTCTGGCGCAGGACCAAGCTGGGCCTGCGCTTTTCGCCGGAGGAAACGCTGGCATTGCAGCATTATCTGGAGAGACGCTGATGGCGGACTTCGTTCTGGCGATCGATCAGGGCACGACATCGTCTCGCGCCATGATCTTCGACTCGGCCTATCGCGTGCGCGGCGTGGCGCGGCAGGAGTTTCCCCAGCATTTTCCGCGGTCCGGCTGGGTCGAGCACGATCCCGAAGATATCTGGCGCACGGTGCTCGCCACCCTGCAAGGCGCGGTGGCCGACGCGAAACTGAAGGCCGCCGATATTGCCGCCATCGGCATCACAAACCAACGTGAAACCACCTTGATCTGGGACCGCAAGACCGGCCGCCCCCTCCACAATGCCATCGTCTGGCAGGACCGGCGCACCGCTGATGTCTGCGAGCGGCTCCGCCGCGAGGGGCATGAAGCGATGGTCACCGCCCGCACCGGCCTGGTGCTCGATCCTTACTTCTCCGCCACCAAGGCGGCATGGATTCTCGATCATGTCGAGGGCGCGCGGGCGCGGGCCGAGCGGGGCGAGCTCGCCTTCGGCACCGTCGACACTTTTTTGCTCTGGCGGCTGACCGGGGGAAAGGCGCATGTCACCGGCTCGGGTGCCGGCGTCTGGCCGGACCGCGAGGCTTTTGCCGAAAGCTGGCGGCGGGATCGGCATTTCCAGCCCGCCATGGATGACGTGACGCGGATGAAATTGGTGCATGGCTGGCGCGATGCCGTGCGCCGCACCCGCGCCACCATCGGTCAGGCCTGTTTCACGCCCGGCATGCTGAAATCGACTTACGGCACCGGTTGCTTCGCCGTCCTGAACACCGGATCGAAGCGGATCGCGTCGAAGAACAAGCTTTTGACCACCATCGCCTACCGCATCGGCGATGAAACTGCCTATGCCCTCGAAGGCTCGATCTTCGTGGCGGGCGCTGCCGTGCAATGGCTGCGGGACAGTTTGCATCTGATCGCGCGGGCGGAAGAAAGCGGAACCTTGGCGGCGGCGGCCGATCCGGAGCAAGCGGTCTATCTCGTGCCCGCCTTTACCGGCTTGGGCGCGCCCTGGTGGGACGCCCATGCCCGCGGCGCGATGTTCGGCCTCACCCGCAACACGGGACCGCGTGAATTCGCGCGCGCCGCGCTGGATGCGGTCTGCTTTCAGACCCTGGACCTGTTGGAGGCCATGCGCGCCGATTGGAGCGGCGCTTCCGATACCGTGCTCAGGGTCGATGGCGGCATGGTCGCCAGCGACTGGATGCTGCAGCGGCTGGCCGACATTCTGAACGCGCCGGTGGACCGGCCAGTGATATTGGAAACCACGGCGCTGGGCGCGGCCTGGCTGGCGGGCTCGGGTGCCGGCGTCTGGCCGGACCGCGAGGCTTTTGCTCGGGTGCCGGCGTCTGGCCGGACCGCGAGGCTTTTGCCGAAAGCTGGCGGCGGGATCGGCATTTCCAGCCCGCCATGGATGACGTGACGCGGATGAAATTGGTGCATGGCTGGCGCGATGCCGTGCGCCGCACCCGCGCCACCATCTGAAGACCACTCTTGTGTAAGATAGACAAGCAGAGGTCCCCCGCTTAGGGTCGGACGGGGAGGCGCATGTGAACGACACACCGGGCTTTCGGCCTCTTTATCGGCAGGTCTACGACATTCTGGTGCGCAAGATCGCGGAAGGCGCCTGGAAGCCCGGCGAAATGCTTCCCAGCGAGCAAATGCTGGCCCGCGAGATGGGCGTCAGCCATGGCACGGTGCGCAAGGTTCTGGACGCGCTGACGGCGGAAAATCTTCTGCTGCGCCGTCAGGGCAAAGGCACCTTCGTCGCCGAGCATGATCAGGACCGTGCGCTGTTCCGCTTTTTCCATATCGCCCGGCCGGGCGGCGAGCGGCTGGTGCCGGAAGCCGCCAAGGTCAGGATCAAGGCGCGCCCGTCCCGGGTGGTCGAGCGCGAGAAGTTGGAGCTGCGAGGCCGCGACGCGGTATTCGAGATCACGCGCTTGCGCCTGATCGATGGAGAGCCCGCCATTCGCGAAACCATCATCTTGCCCGAGCGTCTGTTTCCCCGGCTGGACCGGATCGGCGATCTGCCGAACACGCTTTATTCCTTGTACCAGTCGAAGTTCGGCATCACCGTCGCCGCCGCGCGCGAAGAGTTGCGCGCCGCCACGGCAACCCGGGAGGACCAATCGAGCCTGGGCCTGAAACCGGGACATCCGATCCTGGTGATCGGCCGCGTGGCGCTGGCGCTCACCGGCCAGCCCGTGGAATGGCGGGAAAGCCGCGTGCGCAGCGATCGCCTGGTTTACGCCGTGACGTTGCAATAGCCGGGCCGCCTTCTGACGGCTTGCCAGCCCCCTAAGTCTTATATAAGACATAAGACGTCAGGAGGTGCCCGATGACGATCCCTCAGCTTTTGGTTCATGACCGGCGCGACAATGTCGGCGTGGTGGTGGTGACAGCGATTTCCGGCTCAAGGCGGGCGAGGCCGTCCCCATCGGCCACAAGGTGGCGCTCAAGGATCTGGCGGTGGGGGACACCGTGATCAAATACGGCGAAGACATCGGCAAGATCGTCGCGGCCGTCGCCAAGGGCGGTCATGTCCACACCCACAATCTCAAGACCAAGCGCTGGTAGGAGCATCGGATGAATCTGGCAGACCGGAAGATCTGGGGCTACCGCCGCGAGAATGGCCGCGTCGGCGTGCGCAATTATGTGGCGATCCTGCCCTTGGATGACATCTCCAACGCGGCCTGCGAGGCGGTGGCGGCCCATATCCAGGGTACCATCGCGCTGCCGCATGCCTATGGGCGGCTGCAGTTCGGCGAGGATCTGGACCTGCATTTCCGCACCATGATCGGCACCGGCGCCAATCCCAATGTCGCGGCCTGCATCGTCATCGGCATCGAAGGCGGCTGGACGGAAAAAGTCGTGGCGGGGATCGCCAAGACCGGCAAGCCCGTGGCGGGCTTTTCCATCGAAGGCAACGGCGATATCGCCACCGTTGCGGCGGCCTCGCGCAAGGCGAAGGAATTCGTGCATTGGGCGTCGGAAAAGGTGCGCGAGCAATGCCCGATCACCGATGTCTGGGTGGCGGCCAAATGCGGCGAAAGCGATACCACCACGGGCCTGGCCTCCTGTCCCACGGTCGGCAACATGTACGACAAGCTGGTGCCGCTGGGGCTTTATGGCTGTTTCGGCGAGACTTCGGAATTGACGGGCGCCGAGCATCTGGCGGCGGCGCGCGCGGTTTCGCCGGAAATCAAGGAGAAATTCCTGAAGACCTGGCAGGCCTATCAGGACGACGTGATCGAGGCGCACAAGACGTCCGACCTTTCCGACAGCCAGCCCACCAAAGGCAATATCGCCGGCGGCCTTACCACCATCGAGGAAAAGGCGTTGGGCAATCTGGAGAAGATCGGCAAG
>JAFKFF010000243.1 GCA_017307315.1 Alphaproteobacteria bacterium | reverse complement strand
GGCGCCGGACCGGCGCACGCCCAAACCGTCGATCAGGGTATATAGCGCGATCACCAGGGCGATGAAGAGCGCACGCACCACCGTCGCTCCGGCTTGCGTGCCCGCCCGGCGGGCGCTCGCGATCAACAGCACGCCGCCCGAAATGCCCGCCACACCCAGATAGCCCATGGCCGAAAGACTTTCTCCGAACAGAAGCGCGTTGAGGCCGGTCACCAGAAGCGGCGCCGTGCCCCGCATCACCGGATAGGCAAGGCCGAGATCCGCCTGCCGGTAGATCTTCGCGATCAGCAGGTAATAGGCGAGCTGCACGACGCTCGATGCCGCGATGAAGGGCCAACTCGCGGATGCGGGGGCTGGAAAGAAAGGCAGGAGAAGAAGGGCGATCACGGCCGCGGCGCCGGCGATGCCCGCCGTGGCGGTTGCGGCATCCCGGTCGCGCTTGATCAGCGCATTCCAGCTTGCGTGCAGGAAGGCCGCGAACAGAATCGCGGCGGCGACATCACCGCTCATGCGGCGCGCACGCTAACACGCTTGAAGGAAAGAGGAAGGCGGCCCTAATCCGCCCGCGCCTGCTTCACCAGACCTTTGGTGATGAAGCCGGAAATGGCGTAGACATGGGCGCCGAAGCCGTTGGAGCGCATGTCCCAGACGCGGACCCGGCTCCAGTCATTCTTGGCGCTGACGTCCAGCACCGGGGTTGCCAGGTCGATTTCGCCCTTGTTCTGCCAGTTGGCCTGATCGACCCGGATTTCGCGGCTGGAAACGATGTGGGTCACGACCGCGACATGGCCGTGCTTCAGCCGCTTGGTGCCGGAAAACACCATCACCGCTTCCTCGGCGGGCCTGGCCATGCGGGTGTAGAGATTCTTGGCGCGCGCCCACCAATATTTCGCGTCGCCGAACACCGCCAGGCCCGAGCGGGCGCGGGCATATTCGACGCAGAAAAGCTTTTTGAGCGGCGTCACGATCGAGGGCGCCGGCAATTGGGTCGTCGTGGCGGGCGACAGGGCCGGCATTTCGATCTGCGACAGATGTACCAGCCGGTCGATCGCGCTCGGCGCGGCGGCGAATGTCTCCGGCATGGTGCTGTCGATCTGGTGGAAGGTGCCGGGGATCCAGCTGCCGGACACCGGCCCGACATTGACGCTCGCCTTTGCGGCCAAGGGCGAAAAGGCGGCCAGCATGGCGACCAAGGGTAGGGTCATGCGCAGGGTCGTGAACACGGGGTCAGCACTCCGGCTTTGCTTGCAGGCAGATGCCGATACTGGCGTTGGCCCTATCGGCGGCATTGTCGGACGTGCGGTGGCAGGTCCAGCCCCAAACCACGTTCAGCCCGGGCGGACTTAAGCAAAGGAATCCGAGCGTACAAAGACGTTTCTCGGTCACGGAACCGTGGCCGGACTGCAACAGTAAATCGTTGAATTTGCTTACATTTTTATGCGTATGGCCCTATTGCATCAGGCCTGTGAAGGCTGTTCCCGTTCCGGTCCTTAACCAAAAGTAAAAATTTCTCTTGGGCGTTAACGCCTGACCGGTGACCAAAAGAAAAGGCCCGGCGCACCGCCGGGCCCTCCCGAAGCATCCTCTGGCTTTCTTCCCCCGTGGCCGAAGGCCTGACGGGGGAAGATGTCTTCCGAGGGCGTGTCCCGAGGAAGACAGATGGGGGCTACTTAGAAGCCATCTTCATCTTCTGGACCATCTCCAGCGACTTTTCGACATGCTGGTCGGGCGAGAGCTTGTCCTGTTTGGAGGACATCACCGCCACGATCTTGTGATCCTTACCCACCACAAAAGTGACACGCTCGATGAAGCCATGGCCGATCTCGACGCCGCGCACGTCCTTGGCGCCTGTCTTGGCCGGGGTGGTTTCCAGATTATAGGACTGAGCGATCTTCAGGCTTTCGTCCGACGCGATGGGGAACTTGCCGGCGCAGAAGTTGGGATCGGCGGCGAATTGGTTCAGGCGTTCCATGTTGTCCGCCGACACGCCGATGATGGTGGCGCCGGCGGCGTCGAATTTGGCGGCATTCTCCGCGAAGGTGTGGGCTTCCAGATCGCAGCCGCCCGTATAGGCGGACGGATAGAAATAGACCACGGCCGGACCCTTCTTCAGCGCTTCATTGAGCTTGAAGTTGAATTCCTTGCCGCCCAGGCTGGCGGTGGCGGAAAAATCGGGCGCGGTGTCGCCGACCTTCAGGGCGGCGAAAGCGGGCGCGGTGAAGAGCGTGGTTACGGCCAGGCCCAGCAGCAGCTTCTTCATGACGGTGGATCTCCTCGAATGGCGGAACGGCGGGAACCTAGCACGGCCGCGCCCGGCGGGGCAGGGG
>JAFKFF010000242.1 GCA_017307315.1 Alphaproteobacteria bacterium | reverse complement strand
CTCTGGCAAAAGCCACCACGACCGGGCGTTGCGAGGGCAACGCCCGGCAAAAAGCCTGTGTGCGTGCGGCTCGCCCGAAACATCTCGCGGATGGGTCTCATGGACATAGAATTATGTGCGCCAGGACGGCTTTCAAGAATGACGCGCGCCGGTCTTTTCTTTCTCGCGATGCAGCATCAGAAATCGACAATCAGTCTGGCATTCAGCCGCCTGCCGCTGTCCCAATAGATGTCGTAGGCGCCCGCGCCATCCAGGTCCCAATCGCGGGAATCGAACAAGTTCTGGATCCCGAATTTCAGCGAGGCCGGATATCCGCCCATGACAAAGCTGTAACGCACATCGCCGTTGACGACGGTCCGGTCGGAAACCGAAACCAGATTGCTGACGACGGCCGGCACGCTGCTCTGGTAACTGACGCCGAGATTGAAAGAGAGCGCCTGCTCTTGAGGGGGGCGCCAGTTGAAATTGACGTCAAGTTGCCGCGACGGCATGCCCACCGGATGCCTGCCGACCAGGCCGAGATCCACAGCATCGCCCTGCACGCGCGGCTCGGCCAGGACCGCGCCCGCCACCACATCCAGTTCCGGCAACACATTGCCGGCGAGCGAAATCTCGATCCCCTTGTTCTGAATCTCGCCAAGCTGGGTATAGAGATTCTGGGGATTGATGTTGAAATAGGGCTTCTGGATGTCGAACAGACCGAACACCAGCTTGACCCCGGGCGTCACCGCCCAGCGCAGGCCGACATCCTTTTGTCTTGTGGTGATGGCGGGCAGCGCCTGGTTGCGGTTGGACGCGTTCTGAGGCGCGATTTCGCTGTCCTCCAGGCCGCGGGTGAAATCGCCATAGACGGTGACGTCTTCAAGGACCTCCGCCGCCAGCGAGGCGTCGAACAGCCAGGGCTGATCGTCGGAAATCGCGGGCTGCTGGCCCGGGATCAATGTCCGCTTGTGATAGCTGGGCCTCTGCACGCCCAGGCCCAGCACGCCCAATCCCTTCCAGGCCAGCTGATAGGAAAAGCCGATGGTGGTCTGCTCGACATGGTCGCGGATCTGCGGCGAGAAATGAAAATCCGGGCGCTGTGCCGAGACGCGCTCGCCGATGGCGGTGGCGCCCAGATCGATGATCGCCGCGCCGCCATATTCGGCGTCGCGGTCGCGCATGCGCACCGAGAAGATGGCGCGATGCAGCCTGGGACCTTCCTGCACGGTATGCTCCAGCCGCACTTCGCCGCTGGTCGAGCGGCGGCCCGATGGCGGATCGGCAAAGACGAGAAGATTGCCATGGCCGTCGCGGGTAAGGCCCGACAGCAGCACGAACATGCTGTCGGGTTCCTTTTTTTCCGAGCGGAACAGGCCGACCTTCAGGTCCCAGTCTGCGAAAGGCGTGATCCTGGCCACCACGCCGTAATTGGAATCGAATTCCCGCCCCAGCGCCCAATCCGGGCCGAAGAAGTGGCGGCCGGGATTGAAGGCGGGCAGGAAAGGACCGGCGGGGGCATAGGTCTGCCCGGAGCGCTTGTCGTAATAATCGGTGCGCGACCAGAACGGCATGACGTTGACGTTCTCGAGCGGCGTCCATTTCAGCAGCACCGCTTCATTGTGCTCGTAATTCGCGCTGCCGTCCGCCAGTACGTCGCGGTGAAAGCCCACGCCGCCCGCGATGCTCAACCGGCCTTCGATCAGGCCGTGCGCGCCGTCGAATTCGACGCGGGTGGTGCCGCGGGTGTTGGATTCGACCAGCGCGCTGAGCCGGGGCTCCGCGCCCGGAAGGCGCAGCGCATAGTCGACGACGCCGGTCGGCGCGGGAAAGGCGTAGCCCTGGGCGGCGATGCCGACGCGGATCTGCGAGGATTGCTGCAAGCGCGGATTGAGCCCCGTCGCCTGATCGAAATAAAGCCCTTCGATGCGGACATTGCCTGCCGCGGTGGGCGAAAAGCCGCGCACGTCGAACGACGAATAAAGCCCGACCTGCTCGTTGCCGACGCTGGTGCCGAACGCATCCTCCGCCTGGGTCACCGCATTTTCCGACGCGCGCTGGGCCTGCGCCATCCGCGCGCTGGCGAATACCATGGTTGCAGCCAGCACCATGCGCATCATGTCGGGCCGGCCGAGCATGGAAAGCGCGTTCAGAATGGATAGATGCAATCGTGCCCCCGCATTCATTCACCTGCACAAGATCGTAACCGCGCAAGGACGAGGGGCAAGCGTCGCGGGACGATTTTTCGGATTCTTTTCGTTGTTCGGCCCCACGCAGCGCGCGAAACGTCCGGTTTTCGCAATCATCTCGGTGATAGATTGTCGTTTTGTGCGCGTCGTGTACGGTCTGTAATGAAAGGCCGTTCGCGGGT
>JAFKFF010000241.1 GCA_017307315.1 Alphaproteobacteria bacterium | reverse complement strand
CGGAGGGCGCGGAGTTGCATGCGGCGCGCGATTTGAGCCGCGACCAGAGCTATTTCCTGTTCGCCACCACCCAGGCGCAGCTGGATTATCTGCGCTTTCCCCTGGGCGACATGGAAAAAAGCGCGGTGCGGGCGCTGGCCGCCGAATTGTCGCTTGCCACCGCCGAAAAGCCGGACAGCCAGGATATCTGTTTCGTGCCGGAAGGCCGCTACACCAGCATCGTGGAAAAGTTGCGGCCCGACGCGACGCGGCCGGGCGAGATCGTCGATCAGTCCGGCGCTGTTTTGGGCCGCCATGACGGCATCTTTCGTTTCACCGTGGGCCAGCGCAAAGGCCTGGGCCTTTCGGGCAAGGAAGAGCCGCTCTTCGTGCTGAAGCTGGATGCGGCGCGGGCGCAGGTGGTGGTGGGGCCGCGTTCGGCGCTGGCCGCCCGCAGCATCGAACTCGACAATATGAATTGGCTGGTGCGGGCGGATGCGCCCTTCGATTGCGCGGTGAAGGTGCGTTCCATGCGTCCGCCGGTGGCGGCGCGGGTGACCCCCTTGGCCGGCAATCGGGCAAGGGTGGATCTGGCGATAGCGGAGGATGCGGTCGCGCCCGGCCAAGCTTGCGTCTTCTATAAGGACGGACGGGTGCTGGGCGGGGGCTGGATCAGGCAGGCTGAAGCTGCCCGGACCGCCGCGGAATAGTGTTTTTTCCTGATTTTCCGCTCAATCTTGACAGGCGAGGCCGGGGCCTCCTACATCCCCCGCCTCAGCGACCTATAAGGACGCATGGCACCGTAGCTCAGCGGTAGAGCAGGGGAATCATAATCCCTTGGTCGGCGGTTCAAATCCGTCCGGTGCTACCATTCTCTCTTTCTTTTTCCATCCCGCGGCGGTGCGGTGCCGGCATGGCGGCTGCCGGGCCGCGCGGCTTAGCAAGCCAAGGCGCGCATGATAGCGTCCGGTAAGGCTGGCCGATTTCCCGTTGGATTTCACGATCATGACCGAACCGCTTCCCGTCACGCTGGACGATGTCCGCGCCGCTGCCGGCGTCATCGAAGGCCATGTCGTGCGCACCCCGACCCGGCATTCGCGCACCTTGTCGGATATCGCGGGCTGCGACATCTATCTCAAATTCGAGAACCGGCAGTTTACCGCCTCCTTCAAAGAACGCGGCGCGCTCAACCGCCTGATGGCGCTCACGCCGGAAGAAAAGAAGCGCGGCGTCGCCGCCATGAGCGCCGGCAATCATGCGCAAGGGGTGGCTTACCATGCCGGCCGCCTGGGCATTCCCGCCACCATCGTGATGCCGGTGACCGCGCCCTTCACCAAGGTCAAGCATACCCGCGATTTCGGCGCCACGGTGATTCAGGACGGCAACGATTTGAAGGAGGCCAACCGGGCGGCGCGCGCCGTTGCCGAGCGCGACGGCCTGACCTTCATCCATCCTTACGACGACACCAAAGTGATCGCGGGCCAAGGCACGCTCGCCTTGGAGATGCTGGAAGACGCGCCCGAGCTCGATACCTTGATGGTGCCGGTGGGCGGCGGTGGCCTGATCTCCGGCATCGCGGTGGCGGCCAAAGCGCTCAAGCCGGGCATCACCGTCTATGGCGCCCAGGCCGAGCTTTATCCGGTGATGCGCCAGGCGATGCGCGGCGAGCCTTTGACCGAAGACCCGCCCGCCCAGACCATCGCGGAAGGCATCGCGGTCAAGCAGCCCGGCGCCCTCACCGCGAAGATCGTCAAGGCGCTGGTCGCCGACATCCTGCTGGTGAGCGAGGCGGCGATGGAGCATGCCCTTGCCATGATGCTGGAAATCGAAAAGACCGTGATCGAAGGCGCGGCGGCGGCGGGCTATGCCGCCGTGCTCAAGAACCGGGATCTGTTCGCCGGCCGCAAGGTCGGCATCGTGATGTCGGGCGGCAATATCGACATGCGCATGCTGTCGAACGTGATCCTGCGCGAGCTGACCCGCGAGGGCCGCATCCTCACCCTGGACGTGGCGATCGCCGACCAGCCGGGGGCCTTGTCGCGGGTGGCGGCGCTGGTGGGTGATGCCGGCGGCAATATCCTGGAGGTCTCCCACAACCGGATGATGAGCGGCCTGTCGGCCAAATCCGCCACCTTGGGGATGGTGATCGAGGCGCGCGACGCCGAACATGCCGCCGAAGGCCGCGCCGGGCTGGGAAAGGGCGGTTTTCCGGTCCTGACCGGGCGGCGGCGGGCCGAGGTCTGATCGGGTCCCGCCGTTAACCTTTGCTCCAGGCGGACCTTGCGGAACCTTGCCTGTCGATGTCCTGTTTTGGCACAGAACAGAACAAGGCGGGGTCCATGCCCAAAAGCGTTGCCCAACTGACGGGCGTGGTGGTG
>JAFKFF010000240.1 GCA_017307315.1 Alphaproteobacteria bacterium | reverse complement strand
GGTGCTGGGGGTGCTGGCGGGGCTGGTCTTCAACTTCACCCTCTCCAAGAAGCTGGTGCTCAAGGGACCGCTCTAGCGCCCGTCAGCCGCCCTCAACGATCACCGACTTGATCACCGCGAAGGCCTCCACGCCCGGGGCCAGTTCCAGGCGTTGCACCGAAGCGGCGGTGAGCCGAGCCACCAGCCGCGCGCCGCCGCAGCGCATCTCTACTTCGGCTTTGGCACCATCCGGCTGCACCGCCGCGATCGTCACCGGCAGGATGTTGTTGGCGCTGATGGCTTCGGGCGCCCGCCGGGCGAGGAGAATGTCGTCGGCGCTGATGCGCACCCTGACGCGCTTGCCCGGCGCATGCGCGTCGGCGACCAGCAACGCGCCCCCGTCGAAGACAAGGCGCGTGAGGCCGTCCGTCTCCACCCCAGCGGCCTGCGCTTCGAGAACCGCGCCCAGCGGCTTTTCCGCACCCAGCCCGGCCAGAAGCGCGAAGACGCTGCCTTGCGCCTTGACCCGCCCGGCTTCCAGCAGGATCACCGTGTCGGCCAGCCGCGCCACTTCCTCCAGCGCATGGCTGACATAGAAGATCGGGATGCGGGCGATGTCGCGCAGCTTCTCCAGCCAGGGCAGGATCTCCGCGCGCCGCGCCGCGTCCAGGCTCGCCAAGGGCTCGTCCAGAAGCAGGATATCGGGCGCGGCGAGAAGGGCGCGGCCCAACGCCACCCGGCTTTTTTCGCCGCCCGAAAGATGTCTGGGCGAGCGTCCCAGCAACGGTTCCAGCCCCAGCAGTGCGATCGTGCGGGCGATTTCATCCGCGCCGGCCCGCACCGGCGCGCGCCGCCAGCCGAACAGCAAATTGCGCTCCACTGTCATGTGCGGAAACAGCCGCGCATCCTGAAACACCAGGCCGGCGCGCCGCTTTTCCGGCGGAACGAATATCCCCGCGCCCGTATCGAGCACGCTGCGCCCCTCCAGGACGATCCGGCCCTCATCCGGCCGCAGCAAACCCGCCAGCGCATGCACGATGCTGCTTTTGCCCGCCCCCGACGGCCCGAACAAGGCGGTGATGCCCGGCCCCGCCGAGAAAGCCACGTCCAGGGTGAAGCGTCCCTGGCGATGGCGGATGAAAACTTCCGCGCTCATTGTCCCGGCTTTCCGGTGGCGCGCCGCATGATGAGCTGGGCACCCAGAAGGAAAAGAAAGGCGAGCAGGATCGAAAGCACGGAAAGCCTGGCGGCCTGCGCTTCGCCGCCCGGCGTCTGCAGCGCGGTGTAGATCGCAAGCGGCAGGGTGCGCGTTTCGCCGGGAATATTGGAGACGAACGTGATGATGGCGCCGAACTCGCCCAGGCACCCGGCGAAAGCGGTGATCGCCCCTGCCGCCAGGCCCGGAAGCGCAAGCGGCAGGGTGACGTTGATCAGCCGGTCGAAAGGACCCGCGCCCAGGGTGCGCGCCGCCTGGTCCAGGCCGGGATCGCGCGCTTCCAGCGCCAGCCGAATGGCCCGCACCTGAAAGGGAAACGTGAAAATGGCGCTGGCCAGGACCGCTCCGGTCCAGCGGAACACCAGCACGATCCCGAAATGATCCTTGAGAAAGGCGCCCAGCCCGCTGCGGGTGCCGAAAACCATCAGGAGAATGAAACCCAGCGCGACCGGCGGCAGCACCAGGGGCAGCTGCACCAACCCGTCGAGCAAGGTCCGGCCCCAGAAGCCGCGCGCCAGCAGCAGCGCCGTGGCGACGGCAAACGGAAGGGCGATGACGACAGCCACCGAGGCGATCTTCAGGCTCAGCAGCAGCGCTTCGATTTCGTCCGGGGTGAGAAGTCGCATGAAGCCTCCCTCCCGCTTATACCGCGACACACATCAGATAACCCAAAAACAAAACGGCCGCCCGATGGGGCGGCCGTTTGCTTGTCCGGGAAAGAGGCGTCAGTGGCGCGCGTAGAGCGACCAGAGATGAGCCACCATCGCCGACTTGTCGTTCGGGTTGGCGGCCTTGGCCGCATCCAACGCCTTGACGGCCTCGCTCTTCTGGCCGGCCGCGATCAAGGCCATGCCGAGACGGATCTGGGCATTGTTCTTGTCGTCCACGCCCTTGGCGATGCCTTCCTTGATGACAGCCACGGCTTCCTTGCCCTTGCCCTGGCCCCACATGTCTTCGCCGACCCGCACCAGCGCATCGCCCTTGGGCGCGGCCTTGGCGGCGGCGAGATCCTTGGCCTGGTTGGCGGCCGCGGCGGCGGCCTGGGTCTTGGCCAGCGCCAGCAGCTTGTTGGTGCGGTCGTCGGTCAGGACCTTGGCGGCCTGGCCCTTCTCGAGCACCGCCTGGGCTTCGGCGAAGAATTTCAGCTGGATCGCCAGCTGCGCCAGGGTGGTGTAG
>JAFKFF010000239.1 GCA_017307315.1 Alphaproteobacteria bacterium | reverse complement strand
GGCTGGCGGAGATCACCCCGCCCACCGGCTTCAAGATTTCCGCCGATATCGACGAATATTATCTGGGCCGGGTGAAGGCGGGCCAGCATGCCGATATCGACTTGAACGGCACGCGCCATGCCCTGCGCATCGCGCGCATCTATCCGGAAGTGAAGAACGGCGTCTTCAAGGCCGATCTCGGCTTCGAGGGCGCCATGCCGGTGGGCCTTTCGCCGCGATTGCGGTTCTCCCCGATCTTGAGATCCAGCGCCGTGATCCGTCCCGAGACCGGCGCCCGCACCGTGAGATTGTCCAACTCGCGATGGGTGGCGACCAGGCTTTCCTGCAGGCTTTTCTCCGACGCCTGCAGCCCCGGCAATTGCGCCAGGCGCAGCGCCTCCTGCTTGCGGTTGGTGTCGATCTGCACCGGCAGCAGGGCGCGGTAATGGGCAAGCTGGTCATGCACCTGCTCCACCTCCTTGGGCGCGATGGCGCCCGCCTTGAGCAGGGGATCGTAGCGCGCCGCGGTATGTTCCAGTGTGGCGATGTTGTAGCGGATGGATTCCAGGATGGTGGCGTTGTTGGCGCGATTGGCTTCGAGTTGGGTCTCGAAGGTCTGAAGCTGGGTGATCGATTCGACCAGCCGTCCTTCATTGTTCAGGACTTCCAGTTGAAGCTGCTCGTTGCGGAAGACGATCAGCGGCTGGCCCGCCGTCACCGCGTCGCCGGCCTGCACCAGAAGCTTCGCGACCTGGCCTCCCGCCAGGGCATCGAGATAGATGGTGTCCTTCGGCACGACCGTGCCATGCAGCGGCACGAAATCGTGGAAGGTGCCTCGCGTCACGCTGCCGATGGTGACGTCCGCGCGCGGGACCGTCAGGCTGCGCTCCGCGGACGCGCGCAAGACCAGGGCGCCCGCGACCAGAACCAGAAGAAGCGCGCCCGCCATCCCCAGCGCCCGCGTTCGCGGCTGACGCCACCAGGGAGAAACGATCGGCCGGTCCATCACATGCGACATGCCAAAAGTGTAAAGCCTGGCATTCCAACGCGGAAACGAGGCGGGACAAGCGCTTAGCGCGCGCCGGCACGGCGATGCGCGTCGCCGCTGTCCGAAAACGGACACCTTGCCGCTTCCGCTGCGGACGGCTTACCGTCGTGCCATGGAAAAGCTTGCGGCGATCCTGATCGTGGACGATGACGCCGATGTGCGGCAGGCAGCGGCGCTGGCGCTGGCGCCGCATGTCGATCGCATCGAATCCGCTGCATCGCCGGAGGAGATGGTCGAAAGGCTGACGCCGGGTAAGTTCGAATGCGTGCTGCTGGACATGAATTTCCTGCCCGGGGAGCGCAGCGGCCGCGCCGGCATCGATGCGCTGGCGGCCATCCGCCAGGCGGACCCGGCTTTGTCGGTGGTCCTGATGACCGCGTATGGCGGCGTTCATCTGGCGGTGGAATCGCTGAAGCGCGGCGCCCAGGATTTCCTGCTCAAACCCTGGCGCAATGACGCATTGGCAGCCGCAGTCACTGCGGCGACCCTGCGTACCCGCGCCGAGCGCTCCGGCATGCCGCTGGAGGAATTGGAGCGCGCCGCCATCGGAAAAGCGCTGGCGCAGCACGACGGCAATATCGCGCAGGCGGCCGCGGCGCTGGGCCTCAGCCGGCCGGCGCTCTACCGGCGCATGAGCAAGCATGGATTCTAGAATCCTGATGGGCGGCAGCTTCGCCTTCGCCATGACATGGCGCACCGTGCTGGCCGCTGGACTGATCTTCCTGTTGCTGCAGGTGCTGACCGGCACGCAGTATTACGCCACCGCGCTGGTCCTGGCGGTGCTGTTCGTGCTCACGGTCGCGGACACGGCCCGCCTTTACGTGCGCGACCGGACCAGCTTGATCCCGGCACGGATGGCCCTTCCGCGAGACGAGGCCCGGCAACGCGACGAGATGACCGCGTTGCTGGACGCCGTCAGCGTGGCGCTGGTTTCGCTGTCTTCCGATGGCCGCATCACTCTGGTCAACCGGGCCGCGCGGCGCCTGGCGGGCGAGGATGTGGGGCGGCTCGAGGACATGCGCATCCTGGACAGGCAGGCAGCCGGCCTGATCGGGGCGCTGCCGGCGGGCGCGCGCCAGGTCGTGACCTTGAAGGATGGCCGTTCGCTCCTGGTCTGGGTCGCGGCGTTTTCCGCGCCCGGCGCGCTGGCGCGAAGACTGCTTTCCTTGCAGGTGGTGGCGGGCGAACTGGATGCCGTGCAGTTGAAGGCCTGGCAGGACATGACGCGGGTCCTGTCCCACGAAATGATGAATTCGCTCACGCCCATTGCTTCCCTCTCCGAGAGCCTTCTGATGCAATTCGTGGACCGCTACCGCCAGATCGCGGAGCTTCCCGCGCCCCGGCTGCGACCCGTGCCGCTGGGGCCGTTTCTGGCGGACATGGACGCGCTCGCCGGTGCCGATCTGGCCGCGCGCGGCATTGCCTATGGCGGCGACCGGTCAGGCACCACTCACGTCTTTCACGCCGACCCGGAGCTTTTGACCCAAGCGCTGCTTAACCTGTTGCACAACGCCGCCGACGCGGTCGCGGGGCGGGATGGCCCGACGGTGATGCTGGATTGCCATGCCGGAGCCGAGCGCCTGGCCTTTTCCATTCGCGACAATGGCCCCGGCGTAAGTCCCGACCGGTTGCAGGAGATTTTCGTTCCCTTCTACACCACCAAGGCGAATGGCTCGGGCATCGGCCTGACCCTGGCGCGGCAGATTGCGCTTGCGCATGGCGGACAGGTCACGCCCCGCGCCAATGCGGAAAGCGGAATGACTTTCACGCTCGACGTGCCGCTGCGGCGTGCGTAGCGCCCGTAACCAAAGGTGGCAAGCCAAATTCCCTTATTCGATCATTTTCCTGTCGCGTGGCGAAGAGCGCGCGACAAGAAAATAGAAAGCGTGCTCACCAAAGGTGAATACGCTTATCCGGCGGCAGATAGTATTTGTCGCCCGGCTTCACCTGGAAAGCATCGTACCATTCATTCTGGTTGCGGGTGGGTCCGATGACACGGAATTCCGCCGGCGCATGCTCGTTCGACAG
>JAFKFF010000091.1 GCA_017307315.1 Alphaproteobacteria bacterium | reverse complement strand
CGGCCTCGAGACGGATACGCCCGGCATGATGCCCGACGCCGACCTCAAGGACGGCATGGGCCAGCGGGTCTACAGCCACACCTTCCCGCAAATTTCGCTGGAAGGCATCACCGCGAAGAATGTCCCCGCCCTGATCCAGGCCAACAGCATGATCCACAATGTGAACCGGACGCCGATCCTGGGAAGCCGGGCGAAATTCGCCGCCGAGCCGCGCATACCCGATCTCACCTTGGGCATGGATGTGCTGCGCCAGCTTCATCTCTATGCCGTGTTCGGCCAGGAGAAGCTTTATGTGACGGCGGCCAAATAACGGGCAGGTTGGCTTTGGTCTTGCCCGAAGATTGAGCGGGCCTGCGTCGCCACGAGGCTCTGGATCGGGGCTCGTCGTTCCATTAGCCGTCCGCGGTCGGCGGATCCTTGCATCCGCGTCTCAAAGCGATGGGGGCAGCGATGAACATCCGGCAAAGCCGCAGGCGGTTTCTGGAATCCGTGGGATTCGGATCGGCGGCCCTGATGGGCACGTCCTGGCTTTCCGCCGCCCGCGCGGCGGCGGAACGCACCCCGCCCGACATGATCGTGATCAACGCCAAGGTCACCACCATGGATCCCCGGGCGCCGTCGGCGCAGGCCTTCGCCGTGCGCGGCGACCGCTTCATGGCGGTGGGCAGTACCTCCGACATGAAATCCCTGGCAGGCCCGAAGACCCGCACCTTCGACGCCAAGGGCATGATGATCACGCCCGGCTTCAACGACACCCACAATCACGGCGGCGGCGACATTCTTCTCTATGAAGTGCTGGTGGGGAATCCCTATGTGGTCGAGTTCGTCACCATCCAGAGCATCATCGACAAGCTGAAGGCGCGCGCCGCCAAGACGCCGCCAGGCACCTGGGTGGTCGGCTATTACTATGACGACACCAAGGTGAAGGACGGGCGGCCTCTGACCAACAAGGACCTGGACAAGGTTTCGACCGAGCATCCGGTGGAAGTGATCCATCGCGGCGGCCACACCTCCTACTACAACAGCAGGGCGCTGCAGATGGCGGGGCTGACCAAGAACACTCCGCCCCATTTCGGCGGCACCTTCGACAAGGGGCCGGACGGCGAGTTGAACGGACGTATCACCGACCGGGCGCGCGATGTCTTCAAGGGCAAGGGCAAATACGTCACCTACAGCCCGGCGGAACAGGAACGGCGCCTGGTCAGCGGCGTGGAGTTCATGTCCAAGAAGTTCGTGGAATATGGCCTGACCAGCGTCTGCCATGATGAAGATGTGCTTTCGGCCATGCAGGTCGCCCGCCAGCGCGGCACCTTGTTGCACCGGGTGAGTTACGAGCCAGACGATGTCTTGACCGACGCCATGATCAAGACCGGCATCAAGACCGATTTCGGCGACGAATGGATCAAGTTCGGCGCCACTTCGGAGCATGTGGTGGACGGCTCCTTCTCGGAGCGCACCGCGGCGATGGGCAAGCCCTATCGCGGCGTCACCCCGTCCTACAGCGGCAATGTCACCGAGCGGCAGAAAGACACCAACGCCTGGGCCGAACGGGTGCACCGCGCCGGCATCCGGCTCAACTGTCACGCCAATGGCGATGTCGCCATCGCGCAGGTGATGACGGCCTATGAAGCGGCGCTGAAGGCATTCCCGGTCAGGAACAGCCGGCCCAAGATCACCCATTGCACCTTCATCAACGACGATCTGATCCGGCGCATGAAGGCGGTCGATCTGGTGCCGTCCTTGTTCAGCTCCTATGCCTATTACAATTCCGACAAATTCCATTTCTATGGCGAAGAATATATGCGCAACGCCATGGCCTATAAGACGTTCGAGGATGCCGGGCTGCACGCCTCGACCGGTTCGGATTTCGGCACGCCCGGACCTTTCGCGCCCTTGATGTCGATGCAGGGCATGATCACCCGCAAGGGCTTCAACGGCGAGACCTGGGGCGCCAACCAGAAGCTGACGGTGGATCAGGCGATCCGCGCTTCCAGCAGCAACGGCGCCTACAACACGCGCGAAGAGACCATCAAAGGCTCGATCACGGTGGGCAAGCTCGCCGACTATGTCGTCCTGGCGGACGATCTGCACGCCATCGATCCGGAAAAGATCAAGGATGTGAAGATCGTGCAGACCGTGGTGGGCGGCGTGGCGCGCTATCAGGCTTAGAAGCCACAGCGCGCATTGATCTGCGATCCCACGCTTCGACAAGCGCAGTATGAGGCGTTTGCACTTTCCTCACCCTGAGCTTGTCGAAGGGTGAGGACACGATTCGGTTGAGCAAAATCTTATGCGGTCTTCTCGGTCCCGTAAGCCGCCAGGAACATGGTGACCGCGTTGGCCACCGTGGTTTCGATGTCCTTGTCGGTCGGCTCGTCGATGTTCCAGAGCTTGCGGTGCTGCAGCTCCCCCTTGCACAGCGACATGAAGTGGATGGCCGTCGTCACCATGTAGCCGGGCTTGATATGGCCTCGCTCGGCGGCGCGGCCGAAAAATTCGGCCAACATCTCCTTGCCCTTCTGCGGGCCGGCAAGATAGAAGGCGCGCCCCAGTTCGGGAAAGCGCCCGGCTTCGGCGGTGATCAGGCGATAGGTGGCGATGCTGTCGTCGCGCAGCATCCAGCGCACCGCGCTCTCGCCCAGAATGGTCAGGGCCTTGCGGAAATCCTGCGATTCCAGGTCGGCGTCGTAGAGCATGTCCTGAAGGTCGCGGCAGCGTTCCTCGATCACCGCCGCAAACAGCTCTTCCTTCGACGGGAAATAATTATAGAGCGTGGCCTTCGAACCCCCCACCTTGGCGGCGATGCTGGACATGGAAGTGGCGGCATATCCGTCTTCCAGGAAGGCGGCATGGGCGATCTTCAGAATGGTCTCACGGCGCTCGTCACGGTCGGTGCGGGGAAGCCGGGATGCCACAGCGCTCATAATTAATGACCGTACAGTACAGTTTCCTGTTGACGGTTATTCCGCACCGGGATAGGTCTGTCAACGATTAATGACCGTACGGTACAGTTTTATGGCTTCCATATCCCAGAAATCCACCGGGCTTCTGCTCGGCGCGGCCCTGTGCGGGCTTGCCGCCTGCGCGCCCGATCTCGGGCCGCTGCCGGTTGAAAAAGCACCGGATGCTTACGCCGTACAAAAAACCTTCGACGTCGCTGCGGCCGATTGGCCGGCGGAAAATTGGTGGGCGGCGTATGGCGACGCGCAACTCGACACGTTGATCGCCGAAGGCCTGGCGGACGCGCCCGATCTCAGGCGTGCCGAAGCGCGCCTGCGGCAGGCCGATGCCCTGGCGCAGCAGGCGGGTGCGAGCCGCTATCCGAACCTCACCGCCAACGCCTCTTTCACGGAAACCCGCAACAGCCTGAACCAGGGCTTCCCGCAAGCCTTCCAGTCCTTCCTGCCGCACGGCTATCACGACAATGGCCGCGTCACCGGCGACGCCAGCTACAATCCGGATTTCTTCGGCAAGAACCGCGCGACATTCGCGGCGGCGACGTCGGAAGCCGACGCCGCGCGCGTCGATCTGGCGGCGGCCAGGCTCAGCCTGTCGTCGGCCATCGCCAACGCCTACGCCAATCTGGTGCAGCTGGCTGCCGACCGCGAAGCGGCGGTGGATGCGCTCAATGTCCGCCGGCAGAGCGCCGATCTTCTGAACCAGCGCTTCGCGCAGCAGCTGGAAAATACCAGCACGGTCTCGGAAGCCAAATCGCGCAGCTTCGCCGCGGAAGCTGATCTCGACCGCATCGACGGGCAGATCGCGCTTGCCCGCAACCAGATCGCCGCGCTTCTGGGAAAGGGTCCGGATCGCGGGCTGGATATCGCGCTGCCCGCAAGCCCGAAATTGAAAGCCTTCGGCGTGCCCGCCAATCTGGCCGTCAACCTGATCGGGCGCCGTCCCGATGTGGTGGCGGCGCGGCTGCGCGCGACGGCGGCGGCCAAAAGGATCGACGCCGCCCACGCCGACTTCTATCCCAATGTCAATCTCTCCGGTTATCTCGGCTACCAGTCGTTCGGGATCAAGGATCTCATCAGCCCGGCCTCGCTGATCGGCCAGATCGGGCCGGCGATCTCGCTGCCCATATTCGACGGCGGGCGGATCGAAGGCGCCTATCGCGGCGCGCGCGCCCAGTATGACGAAGCGGTGGCGAGCTATGACCAGGCGCTGACCACGGCGCTGCGCGAAGTCGCCGATGCCTTGGCCAACCAGCGCGAACTGGCCAAGGAGCTGGAGCATTCGCGCGCCGCGCTGGCCGCCAGCGAAGACGCCTATCGCGTGGCGCAGCAGCGCTACGGCGCGGGGCTTTCGCGCTATCTCGACGTCCTGACCTCGGAAGACACGCTGGTGACCCAGCGCCGCGCCGTCGCCGATCTTCAGGCGCGCGCCTTCGCGCAGGACGTGACTCTGATCCGCGCCCTGGGCGGCGGGTTCCAATATGACGCGCAGCAGCGTGTTGCGCGGACGGGAGACTAGATCGTGACGGACCAGACCCTTTCCGCCGGCATGCAGCCGGCTTCTCAGAGCGGCGCCCGCATGCGCAAGCGCAGCATGATCTTCACCATCCTGGGCGGTTCCATCGCCCTGGTCGCGCTGCTCGTCGGCGGCTGGTGGCTCCTGATCGGGCGCTATTATGTCAGCACCGACAATGCCTATGTGCAGGCCACCACCGCCCAGATCACGCCCCGCATCACCGGCACGCTTGCCAGCGTGCCGGTGCGCGACACCGATCATGTGAAGCGGGGCGACGTGCTCGCCACCATCGACCCGGCGGACGCGCAACTGGCGGTGGAGCAGGCTAAGGCCAATCTCAGCCTGGCCGAGCAGCGCGTGGCGCAATATTACGCCAATGTCGCCAGCGCCCAGGCAATGGTGGCGCAGCGCCAGGCCGACGTGGAACGCGCCAATATCGATTACAAGCGTCGCGCGGCGCTGGCCGCGACCGGCGCGGTCTCGGGCGACGAAATGACGGTCGCCAGCAATGCACGTTCGACGGCGCAGGCCGCGCTCACCCAGGCGCAGCAGCAGCTCGCGGCGCAGAAGGCGCTGATTTCCAGCGGCGATGCCGCCCGCAATCCCGATGTGCTGGCGGCCAAGGTCGCGCTCGACCAGGCCAAGCTCGATCTGGACCGCACCATCATCCGCGCGCCCATCGACGGCATCGTCGCCCAGAACACCGCCCAGGTGGGGCAGCGCGTGCAGGCGGGCGCGGCGCTGATGACCGTGACGCCCTTGGCGCAGGCCTATGTCAATGCCAATTTCAAGGAGAGTCAGCTCGAGGGCGTGCATCCCGGGCAGGAAGTCACGCTGATTTCCGACCTTTACGGCTCCGGGGTGGTCTATCACGGCCGCGTGGTGGGGCTGGGCGGCGGCACGGGGGCTGCCTTCTCGCTGATCCCGGCGCAGAACGCCACCGGCAACTGGATCAAGGTGGTGCAGCGCCTGCCGGTGCGCATCGCCCTCGACCCCCGGGAATTGGCGGAGCATCCCTTGCGCGTCGGCCTTTCGATGACGGCGAAGATCCGCCTCTCCAACTGACGGTTTCCCCATGTCGGCCAGCGGCGTAGCGGCAAAAAGTGGTCCCGAGCCCTTGCAGGGCGTGATGCTGTGGGCGGGCATCGCCACTTTGGCGATGGCCAATTTCATGGCCGTGCTGGACATGACCATCGTCAATGTCTCCGTCCCGCACATCGCCGGCAGCATGGCGGTGTCGGTCAGCGAGGGCACCTGGGCGATCACCTCCTATGCGGTGGCCGAAGCCATCATGGTGCCGCTCACCGGCTGGCTGGCGCAGCGCTTCGGGCCGGTCCGGGTGTTCTCGACGGCCGCGCTTCTGTTCGGCGCCTGCTCCATGCTGTGCGGGCTCTCCACCTCGCTGCCCATGCTGGTGACGGTGCGCGTGCTGCAAGGCCTGGCGGGCGGGCCCCTGATGCCGATGTCGCAGACCTTGCTTTTGCGCCTCGCGCCGCCGGAAAAGCGCAACCTGCCGCTGGGCCTTTGGACCATGACCACCATCCTCGGCCCCATCGCCGGCCCGGTGCTGGGCGGGCTTTTCTCCGACACCTTGGGCTGGCCCTGGGCCTTCTACATCAACGTGCCCATCGCGGTGATCTGCACCACCCTGGTCGTGCGCACCCTGTCGCAATTCGAAACCCCCACCGTGAAGAAGCCCATCGACTATGTCGGCCTGGCGCTTTTGATCATCTGGGTGGGCGCGCTCCAGATCATGCTGGACAATGGCGAGAATGACGATTGGTTCGCCTCCAATTTCATCGTCTCCCTGGCGGTCATCGCCCTGGTCGGATTCATTTCCTTCCTGGCGTGGGAATTGACCGACGAGCATCCCATCGTGGATCTGCGCATCTTCCGCTACCGAAGCTTCGCGCTGTCGGCGGTGGCGCTGCTTTTCACCTTTGGCTCCTTCATGGGTTCGATCGTGCTGATCCCGCTCTGGCTCCAGACCTCCATGGGCTATACCGCCACCACGGCGGGGCAGATGATGGCCTTCAACGGCATCGTCGCCCTCTTCCTGGCGCCGATCGTGGCCAACATGATCGGCAAGGTCGATCCGCGGTTCCTGATGTCGCTGGGCTTAGGGCTAGTGGCGATCGATACCTTCTGGCGCACTACCTTCAATACCGACATCAGCTTCTGGGGCCTCGTCCCCGCGCAGATGGCGCTGGGCTTGGGGATGCCGCTGTTCTTCCTGCCGATGATGAGCATGTCGATGGCGGCGGTGAAACCGGAGGAGACCGCGTCGGCCGCCGGCCTGATCAACTTCCTGCGCACCATGGCGGGCGCCTTCGCCACCGGCGTGATCGTCTTCGCCTGGCGCGACTCGACCGCCGCCGGCCATATCGATATCGCCGGCTCGCTCAACGATGCGCCAAAGGTCCTGGCGCAGCTTCAGGCGGGGGGCCAGGGCCACCAGCAGGCCCTGATGTCCCTGGACAACATCGTTCAGCAACAGGCCGTCATGCTGGGCACCAATGAAGTCTTCGGCGTGGTCGCCATCATTCTGGCCTGCGTCTCCGCCGCCGTGTGGCTGATGCCGCGGCCGAAACTCCTGCCCATGAAGATAGGCGGCGGCCACTAGTTTCCGGCGTCTCGAATCTCTCAAGAAAAAACGGCGCCCCGTTCGGAGCGCCGTTTTTCATCTATGTCCTTGCGATCAGGCCAGGCTGGTCCTGTAGAGATTGAGCAGCCGGCCCCAGGCGCGATCGGCATCGGCCTGGTTGTAGATCGGCTTGCCGTTCTGCTTGGGCATGTCCTTGACGCACCAGCCGTGCAGGGTGCCGGCATAGACTTCCACTTCGGCGGGAAGCTTGGCGCTGGCGAAAGCCGCTTTCAAAGTCGTCTTGGCGTCGGGCTGCTTTTCGTCGTCGCTGGCGGCGATGGCGATCAGCATGTGGGCTTTCATTTTGGGGATCAGCAGATGCGGGCTGTCCGGCTTGTCGGTGACCAGGCCTCCGCCGTGGAAGGTCGCGCCCGCGCCGACGCGGTTGTTGACCGCCGCCGCGGTCTTGAACACCAGCGGCCCGCCCATGCAATAACCCTGGGTGCCGATTTTCCTGGCGGTGTCGACTTCCTTCTGGCTGTCGAGAAAGCCGATATGAGCGATGGCATCGCGCTCGATCGCGCCGGGCTGGTTGATCGGCCCGGTCCAGGTGGCGGTCTTGGCCCGGCTTTCCGGCGCGCTGAAGTCGAACGTGCTGGCGTCTTCGATCACCGGCGCTTTCTGGGTGCGGTAGAAGGGATTGGGCACCAGCACCGAATAGCCTTCGCCCGCCAGGCGCCTGGCCATGTCGCGCATGCTGGGGCGCAGGCCGAAAATGTCCGGCCACAGCAAGACGGCGGGATGCTTGCCCGAAGCCGGGCGGATGAAGGCGGCGTCGCAGGTGCCATCCGGCGTCTTGATGGTCACATCGCTTTCGGTCAGCGCCATCGCGGCCTGCGCGGAGCCCGCCGCCGCGGTGAGGCCGGCCGCGACCGACAAGGCGGCGAAATCGCGCCGCGAAACATCGCCGCTCATATTCTTTTGCGTGTTGTCTTCCACATCACCCTCCTGGTTTTTTCAGCGGGGGGAGGTTAGCGCAGGATCGCCGCAGCCGCCATGCAAGGGGCGCGTTCAGCCAAGGGGTTGGATTTGCAGGAAGACCCCCGGTTCCGGCTGCACCGTCATGGTCATGACGGGATGGGGCGCGGGCTGGCTGGGCGCAAAGCGGAAACGCTGCACCAGGGTGGAAAGGATGATGCCCGCTTGCATCATGGCGAAATTGGCGCCGACGCAGACGCGCGGGCCGGCGCCGAACGGCAGATATTGATACTTGTCGCGCCGGGGCCCGGTCTTAGGATCGAAACGGCCGGGATCGAACAGTTCGGGCCTGTCCCACAGCAATTCGTGGCGATGCAGCGCCCAGATCGGCAGGAAAAGAATGTCGTTCGGGCGCATCTGGCGGCCGCATAGTTCATCTTCCTTCAGAACCGTGCGGGCCAGAAGCCCGACCGGCGGATAAAGCCGCATGGATTCCTCCAGCACCTGCTGGATGAAGGGCATGGCGGGCAGATCCTCGGCGGTGGCGGTGCGCCCATCCAGTTGCTGACGCACCTGGGCGCGCGCCCTGTCCTGATGTTCGGGCGAATTGGCCAGAAGATAGAGCGACCAGGCCAGGGCCAAGGCGGTGGTCTCGTGACCCGCCACGATGAAGAACTGCATGTTGTAGATCAGGTCTTCCGCGCTCATGCGCTGGCCGGTCTCCGGATCTTGCGCTGCCAGCATGTGATCGAGAAGATCGTCGGCATTGCCCGCGCCTTCCTTTCGCCGCGCGTCGATCGCGGCGGCGACCATGGAATGCATGGTGCGGACGGATGATCCCGCCAGCAATTCGCCCGGCCTCGGAAACCATTCGGGAAAGCCCAGAAAATCGAGCAGCGAGGCCCGGCCCGCGGTCTGGAAATATTGGGTGATGGCTTTGGCGAAGGTCTCGCTGTCGAAATGCTCGCGGCCCGACAGCGCCACATCGCAGATCACGTCGAAAGTGGCGGTCAGCATTTCCTTGACCAGTTCGGCCCGCCCGCCGCTTTGCGCCAGCCGCGCGGCGGCGCGTTCGGCGGTGGCGCTCATGGCGGGAGCCAGGGCCACGACATTGCGATGGGTGAAAACGGGGGCCACGGCCTGGCGCTGCCATTTCCAATCCGCCCCGTCGGCATTGAACAGGCTTTCGCCGATGGCGGGGCGCAGCATCCGGCGCATGATCTCGGACTTTGGATAATTGGCCAGATTGTCCAGCATCACCCGCTTCATGCCCGCCGGATCGGCCAGCATGTGCCAGCGCACCAGGATGTCGCCGGAGACGATGGGCTGGCGGTAGGCCAGGCTGGGAATGATCTCCAGCACATTGCGCCGCGCGATGAAGGCCGTTTCCAGGCGGGACAGGCGGCGGCGATGAACCGGTGCGCTCGCCGGAATGAAGATGCTGTCGTGCATGCCGGTACTCTAATCCGCGGATATTTTGTCAAAGATAGGCCAGCATGCGGGGCGCGGAAAGGTCTCGCATATGCAGCATCGGAAGGTCTGTTTTTTTCCGCTCACATTTGGCAATGATGCGCAAAGGGGGATTCACATGACAAAAAATAAAATCGTGGCCTTGTTCGGTGGCGCGGCGCTGACGGCGCTTCTGGCCGGCGGCGCGCTGGCGCAGACCGGCGCCAATATGGACTGGACCGATTACGGCGCCGATCTGGCGGCCAGCCATTTCCTGCCGCTGGATCAGATCAATGCGTCCAACTTCTCCAAGCTGGAAGTGGTGTGGCGCTTCAAGACCGACAATATCGGCAACCGCCCGGAATATAAGCTGGAAGGCACGCCGCTGGAGATCGGCGGGGTGGTCTATACCACCGCCGGCTCGCGGCGGGGCGTGATCGCGCTGGACGCGGTGACGGGTGAACTGCTCTGGGTGCATGGCGAAAAAGAGGGCGCGCGCGGCGGCGCCGCCCCGCGCCAGCTTTCCGGCCGGGGCCTGTCCTACTGGAGCGACGGCAAGGACGCGCGCATTCTCTATGTCACGCCGGGCTATCGCCTGGTAGCGCTGGATGCCAAGACCGGCCAGCGCGTGCCGGGCTTCGGCGAAGATGGCATCGTCGACCTGAAAAAGGATTTCGATCAGGAGATCCGGCCCGACCTGGAAACCGGCGAAGTGGGCCTGCATGCCGCGCCGACCGTGGCGGGCAATATCGTACTGGTGGGCGCGGCCTTCCGCGAAGGCTTTACCCCCGCCACCTATCGCAACAACAAGGGCTATGTCCGCGCCTATGACGCGCGCACCGGCAACCGGCTGTGGACCTTCCACACCATCCCGAAGAAGGGCGAGTTCGGCTACGACACCTGGTTCGACGGCACCGCCGACAACACCGGCAACACCGGCGTGTGGAACCAGATCACGGTCGACCGCGAACTCAACACCGCTTATCTGCCGGTCGAATCACCCACCGGCGATTTCTATGGCGGCTACCGCCCCGGTCCCGACCTGTTCGGCGAAAGCGTGGTGGCGGTCGATCTCGATACCGGCAAGCTCAAATGGTATTACCAGATGGTCCATCATCCCTTGTGGGACATGGACGCGTCCGCCGCGCCGATGCTGATGGATATCACCGTCAAGGGAAAGCCGATCAAGGCGGTGGCGCAGCCCTCCAAGCAGGGTTGGCTCTATGTGCTGGACCGCACCACCGGCAAGCCGGTGTGGCCGATCCCGGAAAAGAAGGTCGAGAAGGGCAATGTGCCCGGCGAATGGTATTCGCCCACCCAGCCCTTTCCCACCAGGCCCAAGGCCTATTCGCGCAACGGCGTGTCGAATGACGATCTGATCGATTTCACCCCCGCCTTGAAGGCCAAGGCGCTGGAGATGGTGAAGGACTACAAGATGGGGCCGGTATTTTCACCGCCGGTGCTGTCCACCCTGCCAGGGCCGCGCGGAATTTTGACGCTCGGCGGCGGCAATGGCGGCACCAACTGGCCGGGCGGCTCCTTCAATCCGGAAACCCACACCGCCTTCCTCTTCGCCTGCAACTCCTGCTTCGAGCCCATCGGGGTGGTGACGCCGCCCGAAGGCCTCTCGGACATGCGCTATATCGAGGGCATCGCGGGCAACAAGATCGAGATGGTGGGCACGGGCGGCGCGGGTTCCGGCGCCGATGCGCCGCTGGTGAAGAAGCCGCCGGGCCCGGCCGGAAACGGCAACAGCCAGAGCTGGACGGTGGACGGCATGCCCATCATCAAGCCGCCCTACGCCACCATCACCGCGATCAACCTGGATACGGGCGATTTCAAATGGCAGATCCCGCACGGCGAAACGCCGGACGTGGTACGCAACAATCCCGCGCTCAAGGGCATGACCATCCCGCGCACCGGCCAGACCACTTACAATATCGGCACCCTGGTAACCAAGCATCTGGTGATCGCGGGCGAAGGCCAGCTCACCAACGGGCCCGATCATCCGCGCGGGGCGATGCTGCGCGCCTATGACCAGGCCGACGGCAAGGAAGTGGGATCGGTGTGGATGCCCGCGCCGCAATCGGGCATGCCGCTGACCTATATGGTCAATGGCAAGCAGTACATCATCGTCGCAGTCAGCGGCGGCAATTATTCCGGCGAATATCTCTGCTTCGCCTTGCCGGATAATGGCTGAGCGGTTTCGTTCGAACAAAAAAAGGCGGGAGGCATCTCCCGCCTTTTTCTTTTGTGCGACGGGCGCGGATTATGCGCTCAGCACCCGCTTGTGCAGGCGGGTGATGGCGTCCAGCGCCGACAGGACCGCGCCTTCCTGCCAGGCGGGCAGGCGCGAGGCGTGTTCGCCCGCCAGCACGATGCGTCCATCCACGGCGCAGAGATTGGCGTAGTTCTTGGCGCGGTTCTCTTCCGTCCAGCGGCCGGAACAGCCAAGCGTCCAGGGCACCCGGTGCCAGGAAATGCCGACGCCGCTCTTGTATTCCTTCCGGTATTGCGGATGGATTTTGGCGCCCTGGTCCAGCGCGGCCTTGATCTGATCCTGGGCCGGCAACGCCTCGAACTCATAAGTGCGCGGGCTGTCGGAGAAGATATAGCCGCCCAGCAGCACGCCGCCGCCCTTGCGGTGATAATCGTTCGACGGATAGCTGATGTTGGAGATGGGCTGGTCGGTATAGGTGATGCCGCCATAAATGCCGTCATCTTCCTCCCAGAAGCGGCGCTTGAATTCGAGTCCCACTTTGTAGGCCGCGTCATAGGCGAGCGAGTTGATCGCGTTCTTCATCGGGCCGCCCACATTCATGGGAATCTGGCCCAGGATGGTGGCGGGAATGGTGCAGACGCACCATTTGGCGCTGGCTTTCTGCGGCGCGCCGCCCGTCTTGGAATTGATATAGGTGACGGTGACGCCGTTGCCGTCCTGCTGGATGGCGGTGACCTTGCAATTGTATTTGATCGCGCCGGTCAGCTGCTTGCCGAACGCCAGGCCGATCATGCCCATGCCGCCCACCGGCTGGAACAAGGGCGTCTGGAATTCGTAGATCTTGCCCGCGATCACCGAGAACCACATGCCCGCGTTGAACAATTCCTTCATCGGAATGGGATCGGAATCGACCGGCAGGGGCGCGAGGCCGCCGCCGGGGTCCTGCTTGAAGCCGCGCATGTTGCTGGCCGCTTCGCTCTTCTTGTATTCGTAATTCTTGTCCAACGCGCCCCAGAAACGCAGCACCTGAAGCAGGCCGTCCTTTTCGTCCTTGGTCATGGGCGCGTTCAGCTTGTCCGAGGCCGTGGCCTTGGCGAGCAGCTCGCCGATATAGCCGTCAAAATCCGCCGCGATCTCGCGATGGCGTTTGGGCTTGCCGCCGAACGCCTTGGTCGAATGCACATAGGCGTTGTAGTTGACCATGTTGAAGGATTCGAGCTGAACGCCGAATTCCTTGCAGTAATGCAGCAAGCCGCGATGGTGATAGGGAATGCGCCAGGGGCCGGGATTGAAGTAAAGGCCCTTGTCGAAGGTGATCTTCTGGGTGACGCCGCCCATCTCGGTATAGCTGTCGCCGCCATGCAGCGACCAATTCCGCCCGCCGGGCCGGTCGTTATATTCCAGCACCTGAACCTTGTAGCCGGCCTTGCGCAGTTCATAGGCCGCGGTCATGCCGGCAAGGCCGGCGCCCAAGACCAGAACGGTGGCGCCTTTCACATCACCGGACAATTTGATCGGGTTGTTGAAGTCCGATGTGCCGGCATAACCCATCGCCACCATGGTCTCGTACATCATGGCGCTGCCCGCCGTGGTGCCGATCAATTTCAACAACGATCGCCGGCTGACCGGATTTCCGTTTTCGTTTTGCACGGACATTCTCCCTATCGACGGCGGATATTATGCTGGCAGTGGCAAGTTCGGGAAGTTGCAGGCCCGCATCACGCGGAAGCATTTGGCGGACGCATGCCGCCTCTGCGGCGCTTTCTCGCAAGGGCGCGGATTACCGTTCGGACATGAATTTATTTGTTTAGATACAATCGGTTGTCTGCCGAACCGGTTGTCCGGGAAAGCCGTAGGCGCGCGCTTGAAAATGACGCGGCGCAAAATGAACGCGTCGCAACTTTACACGACTCCTGTTGGCGATGAGATTGCCCGCGACTTGGTGGAGGAGTGCGTCTTGGGAGGGCGGGGCGCGCAAAAGATTCAAGCCATGTTCAATCCCCCGGAGGAAGAATGCATACCAATCGTAGAGAAGCCATCGGCGCGATCGGCGCTGCGGCCGCTGCCGCCGCGATGGCCGGCTCCACCGCTGCCAGCGCCCAAGCCGCCCGCAATCTGGGCAGCAAGCAGAAGACACTGTTCTGGGTCGCCAGCGTCACGCCTTGCGACAGGAATCTGAAAGTCGATCTGGGCGCGCTGAAAGACATCACCCAGTGGTTCAAGCATCAGGGTGCCGACGGCATCGTGGTCCTGGGCACCACGGGCGAATATCCTTCCTTCTCGGTGGCCGAGCGCAAGGCCGTGATGGAGGTGGTGGGCAAGAACAAGGACGGGATGAACATCATCCTCTGCCCGGGCACGCCGAATTTCCCCGAGACCATCGAACTTTCCAAGCATGCCGCCGATCACGGCGCCGACGGGCTGCTGGTCATTCCGCCTTTCTATTACAAGAAGCCGCCGACGGCGGGCCTGGTGAAATATTATTCTCTGCTGTTCGACGCGGTGCCCGAAAGCCTGGCGGTCAATCTCTATCATATCCCGGGCACTTCGGCGGTCCCCATCACCACCGATCTGCTCAATGCCTTGAAGCATTATCCCAATCTGGCGGGGATCAAGGATTCCAACAATGACATGCCGGAGTATCAGGCGTTCGTGAAGGACTTCCCCGATCTCAACATGCGCACCGGCATCGGTGGCGGCGGGCGCCTGGAATATGCGCTGGATCACGGCATGGGCGCGATCCTGGCCGACGGCAATCTCTTCACCAAGCAATATGCCGGGGTCTTCGCGGCCTATCGCGCCGGCAAGGACTATCATGCGCCGCTGGCGAAGCTGCGCGAGCAGGAAAAGCTTTTGCGGGACGGCGGCGTCTTTTCCTATGGGCCGATGAAGTATGCCCTGAGCCTGGAGATGGGCACGCGGCAAACCTACCAGCGCCCTCCCTTCCTGGACGTGACAGAGCAGAAGAAGGTCGCCATTCAGCGCGGTTTGGCGCAGATCAAGGAAATGGGTTGATGCGGAAAGAGCGGCGGTCTCAAAGGCCGCCGCTCTTTCGGATCGCGTTCGAACGCAAAACGGAAATGACTCATCAAGGGCAGTAGAAGAATGACGAAGACAAAATTGTTGGCGGGAGCGGGCCTTGCGGCCATGCTTCTGGGCGGCTCGGCGGCGTTCGCGCAGACGGGCCAGAATGTGGATTGGACGAGCTATGCCGGCGACATCAGCGGCAGCCGGTTCAAGCCGCTGGACCAGATCAATGCCTCCAACTTCTCCAAGCTGGAAGTGGCCTGGCGCTTCAAGACCGACAACATCGGCAACCGCAAGGAATTCAAGCTCGAAGGCACGCCGCTGGAAGTGGGCGGGGTGATCTATGCCACCGCCGGTTCGCGCCGCGCGGTGGTCGCGCTGGACGCGGTGACGGGCGAGCTTCTTTGGGGGCATGGCGAAAAGGAAGGC
>JAFKFF010000251.1 GCA_017307315.1 Alphaproteobacteria bacterium | reverse complement strand
CGCCGACTATCGCATCGGCATCGTTCCGGCTTCCGACACCGGCGCCATGGAAATGGCGATGTGGTCGCTGCTGGGCCCGCTGGAAGTCGATCTTTTCGCATGGGAAAGCTTCGGCGAAGACTGGGTCACCGACACGGTGAAGCAGCTCAAGCTCAAGGCCAATGTGCACAAGGCCGCTTACGGCGAATTGCCGGAGCTCAAGGCCGCCAAGAATCGCGACACCGTCTTTTTGTGGAACGGCACCACGTCCGGCGTGAAGGTTCCGAACGGCGATTGGATTCCCGCCGACCGCGACGGCATCACCATCTGCGACGCCACCTCGGCGGCCTTCGCGATGGATCTGCCCTGGGACAAGCTCGATGTCACCACCTTCTCCTGGCAGAAGGTTCTGGGCGGTGAAGCCGCGCACGGCATCCTGGTTCTGTCGCCCAATGCGGTGGCGCGGCTGGAAAGCTACACGCCGCACTGGCCGATGCCCAAGATCTTCCGCATGACCAAGGGCGGCAAGATCGTGGACGGCATCTTCCAAGGCGAGACCATCAACACCCCGTCCATGGTCGCGGTCGAGGATTATCTCGACGCGCTCGCGTGGGCGCAAAGCGTGGGTGGCCTGAAGGGCCTGATCGCGCGGTCCAACGCCAATCTGGCGGTGCTGGACGCCTGGGTGCAGAAATCGAATTGGGCCGGGTTCCTGGCCAAGGACGCGGCCAGCCGTTCCAACACCTCGGTCTGCATCAAGGTCACCGATCCCTGGTTCCAGAATCTTTCGGATGACGCCAAGGCCGATGCCGCCAAGAAGATCGCCAGCCTTCTGGAAAAGGAAGGCGTGGCGCTGGACATCGCCGGCTATCGCGCCGCTCCTCCGGGCCTGCGCATCTGGTGCGGCGCTACAGTCGAAACGGCCGATCTGGAAGCCTTGACGCCCTGGCTCGACTGGGCCTGGTCCAAGGTCAAAGAGACCGCCGCCGTCTGAAATCAACCCCGGCGCAGCCGATCTGCGGCGCGCCGGGATTTCCCCTTTCCCCAAATTCCCAACATGGAGTTTTCCATGCCCAAAGTCCTTATCGCAGACAAACTGTCTCCCGCCGCCGTCGCCATCTTCAAAGATCGCGGCGTCGAGATCGACAACAAGCCCGGCATGACCAAGGAAGAATTGCTGGCGGTGGTCGATCAATATGACGGCATCGCCATCCGCTCCGCCACCAAGGTCACCGCCGAGGTGATCAAGGCGGCCAAGAAGCTGAAGGTCGTCGCCCGCGCCGGCATCGGCGTCGATAATGTCGACATCCCCGCCGCCACCGCCGCCGGCGTGATCGTGATGAACACGCCTTTCGGCAATTCCATCACCACCGCCGAGCATGCCATCTCGCTGATGCTGGCGCTCGCGCGCGAACTTCCCGCCGCCAATGCCTCCACCCAGGCCGGCAAGTGGGAAAAGAACCGCTTCATGGGCGTGGAGATCACCGGCAAGGTGCTGGGCCTGATCGGCGCCGGCAATATCGGCTCCATCGTCGCCGACCGGGCCAAGGGCCTGAAGATGCGGGTCGTCGCCTATGACCCCTTCCTGTCGGCAGAGCGCGCCCAGGATCTGGGCATCGAGAAGGTCGAGTTGAACGATCTCCTCGCCCGCGCCGATTTCATCACCCTGCATGTGCCGATGACGCCGGAGACCAAGAACATCCTTTCCGCCGAGGCGCTGGCCAAGACCAAGAAAGGCGTGCGCATCGTCAACTGCGCGCGCGGCGGCTTGATCGACGAGAAGGCGCTGAAGGCCGCCATCGATTCCGGTCATGTCGCTGGCGCCGCCCTGGACGTGTTCGAAGTCGAGCCGGCCAAGGAAAACGTCCTGTTCGGCAACGAGAAGATCGTGGCGACGCCGCATCTGGGCGCTTCCACCACCGAAGCGCAGGAGAATGTGGCGCTGCAGGTTGCGGAACAGATTTCCGATTATCTGCTCACCGGCGCCATCACCAACGCGCTCAACATGCCGTCCATCTCGGCCAGCGAAGCCCAGAAGGTCGGGCCCTGGATTTCGCTGGCGTCCAAGCTGGGCGCCTTTGTCGGCCAGCTCACCGACACCAGCCTGGAAGCGATCGAGATCGTCTATGAAGGCACCGCCAGCCTGCTCAACACCCGCGCGCTGAGCCAGGCCGCACTGGCCGGCCTGCTCAACCCGATCCTGTCGGGCGTGAACATGGTCAACGCGCCGTCCGTCGCCAAGGAACGCGGCATCAAGGTGAGCGAAGTCCGCCGCGGCCAGGAAGGCGCCTATGAAGGCTATATGAAGATCACCGCCCCCCTGGCGGGTGCTTCGACCTGCCGGGTCGCCGGCACGGTGTTCTCGGACGGCCGCCCGCGCCTGATCCAGGTCAAGGACATCAACCTCGACGCCGAGTTCG